>JBHHUI010000408.1:0-3642 GCA_046753805.1 Anaerolineales bacterium | reverse complement strand
CCCGAACGTGCGAAAGAGTTCGGTCGGAAACATGCCGGCTTCTTCCCACTCGTCCGCCTGCGGCCGCAGTTCCTTCTCTACAAACGCCCGCAGCGATTTGCGGAAGAATTCGTGTTCCTCGTTGAAATACACGCTATCCATGTTCAATCGCCTCCTTCCCCCTCTTTGGGAGAGGGGCCGGGGCGGAAGGCGTCCTCAAATATCTCTGCAGCAGCCCCCTCACCCTCGGCGGAATCTTCTTCAACTCGCCCGTCTGCACGTCGAAGCAAATGTGTACCGACTCGCCCTCGGCCAATATCTCCTCCGTGCTACTCTTACGTACTTCGTGGTAAAACGTCGCCCGGCGGCTGCGCACTTCGGTCATCCAGGATTGAACAGTAATGATGTCTCCGAAGCGGGCTGGGGAGCGGTAGCGCACGCGCAGCTCGGCCAACGGCATGAACACGCCCTCCTCGGCCAGTTGGTCGTAGTCCGCTTGATGCCGCCGCCGGTACTCGTGCCGCGCCTCCTCAAACCAGACCACGTAGCTCGAGTGGTGAGCGATCCCCAGCGGGTCGCACTCGGAGTAGCGCACCGGAAACGTGACTGTGATCGCGTCGGCCGTCATCCCACGTACTCCCGGCCTATGATCTCGCGCGCGATGATCAGCTTTTGAATCTCAGCCGTCCCATCCCCGATCTCCCAGCCCAGCACGTCGCGCAAGCGCTGCTGCACGGGATGGCGTTCGGAATAGCCCAGCTGACCGTGGATCAACAGGCAGCGATGGATGATGTCCACGCAGGTCTTCGGCGCCCACCACTTGACCATGGCTGCTTCCTGAACGTGTGGCCGACCCTGGTCGCGCAGCCACAAGACGCGGTAGCAAAGCCAGCGACCCAACTCGATGTACGTGGCCGCCTCGGCGAGGGAGAATGACACGCCCTCGAAGGCGGTGATGGAGCGTCCAAAGGCGCGCCGCTCGCGGCCAAACGCGATGGTCTCTTCCAGGGTTTGCTGCGCCGCGCCCAGGCACTTCAGGCCGATGAGCGCCCGGTTGTAATCAAAGGCTTGCATGATGATGCGAAAGCCCTGGTTCTCCGGCCCCAGCCGGTTGGTGACCGGCAGCCGTACGTCTTTCAGGATCATCTCGCCGCGCGGCAGCGCCCGCCCGCCCAGGCTGCGGTAGGGACGCAGCGTGACCCCCGGCTCGTCGGGGTTGGTGCGCGCCAGCAGAAACCAGCCGCTGGCGTTCAGCAGACTCACGCTGGCCTTCTCCCCTGCCCGAAACCCAATCGCCACGCGCGCACCAGCCACGACACGCAATAGTGCCAGGCAAAACTGATCGCAATAGCCGGGTGCAGATAAGGATTGCGCGTCCCGCCCAGCAAGGAAAGGTAGAGCACGTTTTCGGCAACCGATACCGGGCAGCCGCGCACCCGAATAACCTGCTTCCCTCGATGGCGGATCAAATTAGCCGCCACGCCGACAAACTTCGCCAGCAGGTCGACGCTGCGCGCCTGGCGAGGGTCTTTGTGATCGCGGTGCACATACCGGCATTGAATCTCGACCGGCCGGCCGCCCACCGGCCCGTCGAACCGGGCGCAGTCGCCGACAAACAGAACCCGTTCGCCGGGTCGGGCGTTGACCTCGCCGGTGTAATGGCCGAAGACAAAGTGCATCGGTTTTACTTCCCGGTAAACTTCCGGCTGCATCACCCGGATGACTTGCATCGCCTCGAACAGCGCGCCGGGGCAGCCGCCCCAGCAATAGTCAGTCAGTTCCGGGTCGGGCGGCGGGCCGGCATACGTCGTCAGGTTACTGCGACCAGCATTGAAAATGCCCTCCACCCGTTCGAGAGTCAGCCGGAACCCGCTCGCCAACTCGCGCGCTTCGTCCAGCGACACGCCCCCGCGCAACTCGATCTCGTCCGGGCGCAGCGCGCCAAGCCCCCGCTCGTACGCAATGCGGATGTGATCCACCGCCTCGGGGTCCAGCCCCGCGATGCGCGTACAGACGCTGTCGACGGCTACCGGGTTCACGCCGAGGATGATCAGGCCCAGGGGAAACGGCGTCGGCGTGAGCATGGTCTGCTGCCCGGCGAGGATGCCGTCCACCGCGATCAGCCCCGGCGCGATGACTTCCTGCAGGTCCACGATCTTTGTCTCCAGCATATGATCATGATCGATCAACCGGTGGCGGTCGTCCTGGATGCCAATGTAATTTTTTAGCGCGAAGGTAACTTTCGTCCACGGGTGTGCTTTGAATTTGGGCGCATTAATCAGGAAGTCACACGCGACGACCGGCTGTGGCACGTACACGAAAGGTCGCAACGCATCGACGTGCGAAAGTTTCCGCTCCACCTGCGGGGTTTCGTCGAAGTAATACGCCCTGACGCCCCGGCGACGCAGCAGCGCTGCATATCCGGCTTCGGCGAAGGCGTAGCGCGTGGGGACGGTGATGCCCGACCGTTCGCCGACCGATAACTCGCTGATGCGCTCGCCGCGTTCCTGGACCGCTTGCAATAGGCCATCCAGGAACTCTGGGCGCGTATAGGCGTTGGCGAAAAACTTTCGTTGCGCTACGACGCAGTTGGGCTTGACCATCGTCCGACCGTGAGGGCGGACCCCCAGCTCGTCCATCGCCTCTCCAATCAAGCGCGCAATGCGTTGCGGGTCGTATTCTGCACACCGGCGAATAATCACCGTTGATTTCATCACCCTTACGCCTTTGCTCCCTCGTCCGTCTCAGCCATGCAACGGAATGCCTTCGAGCGGTTCCGGGAACGGGAACTCCAGCTCCCCGCCCGGGCCATGCAGCATCCGCGGTTTATCCGCCATTCGTCGCTCTCATTCCACGAATCCACCGCCAGCATCCCAAGACCAGCAGCGCGATGCCCCCGTCCACGACAAAATTCAGAAGATAGATGAACACCCGCGCTTCCGACAGAAAAAACACCAGCGAGGTGAGCGAACTGGCTGCCTTGCCCAGCGCCAGGATGCGCAGCAAGCCCGCGTTGGCGCGCACGTCACGCGCGGCCAGGTACGCCAGCGCGGTGACGAGCGCCATATACGAGACGGCCAGGCTCAGCCACAACTTCGCGCCGGTCGGCGGCGCCGGCGCAAACGTCCCCAACCGCGCCCCCAGCGCGTCGCCAAACGCCAGCGTCCCGTCCGGCGCGAACAGGAACAACAGCCCGACGACGGCAAACGAGGCCGCTAACCCGCGCAGCGTCCAAACCATCAATTGCTCTCGTCCATCAGAGTTCACAATCCCATCTCCTCTGCTCCTGCAATGCGCAATTCACAATTACCAGTTACCCGTTACCAATCTCCAATCAGCCACCCTGCTCTAAAATTCCCCGCGCCACCCGCGTCGCCAGCGCCATGATCGTGATCTGGGGATTGACGGCCGTCGAACCGGGCATCAGGCTGGCGTCGGCCACGTACAAACCCGGCGCGCCATGCACGCGTCCCCAGCCGTCCGTCACCGACGCGCGTGGGTCGGCGCCCATGCGGCAGGTACCCATCGGATGGTAGGCCGAGAGTTTGAGATCGCTCGCCCGCCAGCGGCCGGAAGTGACGTATTCGACCTCGGCAGCCGAACGCAGCACGGACAAGCCCGGCAAACCGGGATACACCTCGCGCGCGCCGCCCGCGAAGTACA
>JBHHUI010000407.1:0-3642 GCA_046753805.1 Anaerolineales bacterium | reverse complement strand
CGACAGGCCGTATCGAGACCCGTTTTGCCGCCTTCTGTAACGTCAACTGCGTAACCTGGGGTAATTGAAGTCCCCTGGATCATTGCTTCATCCTCCCTTGTTCGTTTTGTATACAAGCATTCCCTCACTGCCGTAAATGTCGGTGTCAATGCGCTGCACGAGTGAATACGCTGCGTGGAAGCGGCTATCGCGCAGCAGCGTGCGCCGACCATACACCTCCAGCATGACGATAAACTGCGGCCGCTGATCAAGTATCAGGTCTGCTGCAATCGCATAGTTCGTGGCTACCTGCTCAGGCGGTAATGGATAGTATGGCACTGCCTCGGGGGAGACCAGCCCCAGCGTATCCAACACGCGCGCGCCCGAGTAATATCCGACTGCGCCGATATCGCCGGCTGCAATGACGCTGTCGGCGGAAAGGGTCGGTGCCAGTTCCTGCGCGACCTGTTCGTACAGCAACTCCAGTTCAAACCAGGCCATTTTCGGAGCGGGGCGGGCGGGGCCGTGGTCCGGATGTAGCTCCCAGGCGCCAAGCAGCGACAGCGAGAATAGCCCAACCAGCGCGGCCATGACGTGTGCGCCGCGCCGCACACTGATGTCGTCCGTCGTCTGCGCAAGGCCGCCGAGGATGCTTGCAATGTAGACGGGCAGCGGCGGCGCAAGGTACCAGCGGAAGATCAGCGGATTCGCGATGGCAAATGCCGCGAAGTACAGCAGCGGGTACGCCCCAATTGCCCAGGCGCGCGAATCTTTCCGGCCAAACGAAAGCACGCCGATGGCGTGCAACGACAGGTAGATTACCAGTCCCGGCAACGGCCAGTACAGTCCAACGCCGCCCGGCAGGCGTTCGAAGAACAGATGCTCCATGAACGGCGTGCTGTAGTGCTGCCAGAACCGCACAACGGCCTGTGTGGGCGGCAGCACGTAGGCCACCGATTTGGCCGTCACCGAATTGGTCAGCGGGCTGCCGAAATATGCTAGTGAAAACGCGGTCCACGCCAGCAGTGGCCCCGCCGCAATGGCGGCCGGGCGCAGGAGGGCGCGCCACTTGCCGGAACGGGCGCAGCGTAGTCCGGCATCCAGCGCCAGCGGTGCGAGGAACAGCAGCGCGTCCGGACGCGTGAGCAGCGCCAGCGCGCCGAGCGCCGCCGTCCATGACAAATGGCCCCAGAGGTAGGTAGCCATCGTCGCGAGCATCAGTAAGATATAGATTGGTGTTTCCATGCCGCCAATCGCGAAGGTGACGCTCATTGGAGCCAGCGCCCACAACAATCCCGCCGCCCAGCCCAGCCGGGGCCGGCCGCTCAGCCGCTCCGTGAGCAGCGCAAGGACGACGCATGCAGCGCCGCCGCTGAGAGCGTTCAACGTTACCGAAATGGCGGCGAAGTCACGCGAACCGACCAGCGCGGCCAGACCGGCCAGCAGGAGCGTGTACAGCGGCGTCGTTGTGCCCAGTACGCGCTCGCCGGGGTTGTAGACAAAGCCTTGGCCCGCCAGGATGTTTTCAGCGTAGCGATATGTGATGTACGCGTCGTCGATGATGCGTTCGCCGGGCAGCAGCCGCAGGAAGACGGCCACCAGTCCGATCAGGGCGAATGGAATGATCGATTTCTGCGCCAACCGTTGCATGATGGCCTACGCGCGCAACCGCCGAATACAGGACCAGCCCTGCAAGAGTGCGTAGGCCGTCCAGATCGAGATGATGGGCGCCATCAGGATATAGTAGCGCTGCCAGGCGATCTGAATGAAGACGAGCAGCCCCACCGACGTTGCCAGCGTCCATGCCCATAGGAGGGTGATGCCGGGGTTGCGGCGGTCGGCGCTGCGCACCGAAAAAATCATGCCGGTGAACATCAGCGTGGCGAGCAACGCGCCGGCCAGGGCGGGGGGGAGCAGCGCCCGCCCTGGGAGCAGCGAGTTTACAGGATTCTGAACGAAGGCCGCCTCAGCCGCCTGAGTGTTCACCGCATAGTTTGGCACATCCCAGAAGGCTGGCGGCGCGAACAGCGATTGGTAGAGCAGCGCCAGCACGCGCACTCCGGCGTTATCCAGCACCAGACCGGGCGTCGCCGCCCGAGACATGGCGACTTGCGATGTCAGCACTTCGTTCCGCGCGGCGAGCATGGCGCGCGCGCCCTCCAAAGGGTGAAGCCAGAGCGCCGGAGAAAGGAGCACAAACACGAACGCGAACGCTGCAAGCACGATTCCCGCGCGGCGCAGGCAGTTCCGCCAGCCGTCCAGTTGCGTGCGCGCCGCCGGCAGGCATGTCGCCGCCAGTGAAACCGGCAGCATCAGTAAGCCGGTCAGCTTGGCGGCGCTCGCTACCGCGACCAGCGCGCCAACAATGATTGGCTTTGTGCGCCACCGCAAAGCTGCATAGAAGGCGAGACAGACGAAGAAGATGAGCAGCCCTTCGGACATGGCGCGGCGGCCGTGCAGGTGCACATAGCCGTTGGCAGCGTACAATACGGCGGCTGTGACACCCAACCCAGGGCCGTCGATTTTTTGGCCGATCAGGAATATGAGACCCGGCGCGAGCGCAACCAGCATTGCAGCCGGCAGCCGGGCCGCCCGCAATAAGCCGGGCGAAGGGAGCGCGCCGGCGTCTGTGTTGGCGCTCCAGTCGAGCGACCAGTCCCAGTCGACGGGCAGCGCATCCACGAACCCCGCGACCAGCCGCCCAAGGCCGGCTGCGTACCGGGCAAGCGGGGCGTTCAGCAAGCGGTGATAATCGGGTCCCGGATTGTGCGCGTCGTTGCGCGCGTCCCACGCCACGCCGCGCAGGTTGCCTTGAAGAAACAAGGTGTCAAAGTCCTGGCTCATATAGATGTACGTCGCCTCGTCCGGGTGAAACGGTACATTCTGCACGTCTGCGATGACGAAGACGCTAAACGCCACCCATAGGGCAACCAATGCAGCCGGGGCAGCCGGCTGCAGTCGAACGCGTCTGGATGAAGCGAGCACGCGCCGATTATGACAGCGCAATCGGGGCGGGTCAACAAGGCCGCGTTCTCACGTGGGTCTCAATTCGATTGGGGCTGGCTCACGATTATGGCGGCGTGCTCTGTCGTGGCGCTGGCGCTTAAGGGCGCGTTGCTTTGGTCGCATGCGTTTCCGTTCAACGCGGACGAAGCCGTCGTCGGGCTGATGGCGAAACATATCCTTGCGGGCGAACGGCCGGTATTCTTCTACGGGCAGGCATATTTGGGCAGCCTGGATGCCTGGCTCGTCGCAGGCGCGATGGCAGCGCTCGGGCCGAGGGTGGCGGCAATCCGTGTCGTGCAATCCGTCCTGTTTGTGGGTACTGTGGCGACGACTTTCCTGCTGGGGAGGAAGATTTACCGCCGCCGGTGGGTCGCAGCCGTGGGAGCGCTGTTGCTGGCCGTTCCGCCGGTGCTGGTGACGTTGTACACCACGGTGAGTCTGGGTGGGTATGGCGAAGTGTTGCTATTGGGCAATATCCTGTTGCTGATCACTCTGCGCATAGGCGAACACACGCCCGCTGAGACGCCCGCGCGCTACTGGTTGGGGTTTGGCCTGCTGGCTGGGATCGGTTTCTGGGGGTTTGGCCTGCTGGCAGTGTACATTGCGCCAGGCGTGGCTTTCCTCCTTTGGCGCGAACTGCGCAGCCCGCACCCGCGC
>JBHHUI010000406.1:0-3645 GCA_046753805.1 Anaerolineales bacterium | reverse complement strand
GATGGACCGTGAGCATCAAAACTGGCTCGTCAGCGCCGCTGCCCTGCAAGGTGGCAAACACGTTGCCCATCCGATCCACGCGCAACTCATCCACCACGTCCGCTAATTCACGGCGGACTATGCGCCGCACACGGCCCTCGTCCCCACCAGCGCCGGACGCTAACGTGAGTTCTCGAAACAGGGATTTCATTGGGCGTCTCCGTTGCGATCGTCCATGCCGTACTTAATCTGCATCCGAACAAGCTCGTTCGCCAGAGAGTTGTTCACTTCATCCATGCGCTCGAGAGCGGCCTGGACGTCTTCCATCAGCTTAATGCGCAGCTGAGGTATATCCCCACGAATGATCTCGGCCAGGGCCTGGACGACCTCCTTCTTGTCCAATTTGCCCTTTCGCAAACCGGCGGCCGTTGCAGTCAAACGGTCGAGCATATCGTCAAACGAACGCGGCAATTGCTGTAGCACTACGAAAGCATCGACCTTCGCTCGCTGTGCTTGAAAGACGGGCATCTCCGCACGGGTATCTGCCTGCTGCTCTGCCATAATGATTCCCTCCCTGGCTATGAATAGCTGCTGTCACCACGCTGATCACGCACGTCAGAACCAGTGCGGCTCCTTCCACAATTGAAGGGGCACGCCGCGCCCCTTGCGCTTGGCCTCGTCATAAATGCGGCGGGCGTTGATTGTGTCGTGCACTCCCAGGCCCAGGCAACTATAGAAAATCTTCTCTTCAGGCGTCTCACGGCCGGGTTTCTTGCCATTGATAATCTCGCCAATTGTGCCGTGGATGCGCTCGAAGTCGATTAGCCCCTCGTCAGCCATAAGCCCCATCACGACCGGAATCGTAAATTGCCGTGGACCGTCGACGACGACTTTGTCGCATGACAAGATAGCCTCGAAAGTTGCGTCATTATCTGAAATATTGGAGTACATCACGCCGGGCTTGAGCCACTCCGGTTGTACATATCTCTGGTCGGCTGAGACGGTCGTGCATCCCACGACGACATCCGAGCCTTCGACGCACTCCTGGGCGCTGCCCACGCTGCGCACAGAAACGTCGAGCGCAGCGCTCATTTCGATTGCCCAGGCCTTGGCTTTGTCTTCGAACAGATCAAAGACCTTCACGTCCTGCAAATTGGGCATGACCTCCTTCAGTCCCATCAATTGCGTACGCGCGATGACGCCCGTCCCCAGCAGCCCCAGCACGCTCGCGTCTTGATTCCCGAGGTATTTGAATCCCACTGCGGTAACGCCGCCGGTACGCATCGCGCTGATGATGGTCCCGTCCATTACGGCAAGCGGATGGCCCGTGATTGGATCATTAATAATGTCCATCGCCGTCGCCCGAGGCATATTGATGGTGCGGGGATTGTCCGGGTTGGCCGGCGTCCACTTCAAGCCGACAGTTTCCACGTCGCCGCCGACATAGGCCGGATGCATGGTTACACGCCGGCCGGCCTGGCCGCCAAACATCAGCATGGGCGGATGCGGCTCCATAGCCTCACCCTTATCGATTAGCGAAAAAGATTTCTCGACAGTCTCTACATACGCGGCTGCGTCCAGTCCACCGGAGGCAATGACATCCTCTTGCGAGAGAAAAAGGAAATCTACGCTGGGCATGTTTCACTCCTTTGAAAGATCATGTGAAAGTTTATGTGTGCCAGGTCTGCAGGAATAGCTCGTCGGGGAGTTCGTATCCAATTTCCGCCGTCGCTGCCATCTCCAGAACCTTTGCGCCGACAGCCGCAAATTGAAAACCGATGCCGGCGTTGTTCATGAAAAACGAAATTTGTGAATCATTCTTCCGTCCGGGCGTCTTTGCACTCAGAAGGTCGCCAAGAGTGGGATAGCGCGCCCAGTCGGTCGATGAGTCGTAATGTCCGGCAGTCCCGCGCCCATAGCCGGATTTTGTGTTTACAATCACGAGGTCGGCGCGACGATATGCTGCTGCCGGCACTTCATGACTCAGGATGGCGGTGACGTGCATTCCCTCCGCAAGCCAGTCAGCCTTAAAAACGGGTTCAAAAGAATTCGTTGCCGCTACCAGTATGTCGACCCCGCGCGTCGCCTCTCGGCCGGAGCTTACTGGATGGATTGGAATGCCAGTCTTGCGGCGCATCTCTTCTGCAAATGCCTCCCGGCGTTCGCGACGAGGGCTGAACACGCGCACTTCACGCAACTTGCGCACAGCAGCCATACCGACTATTTGCATCCGCGCCTGGTCGCCGGAACCAAGCAACCCGACCACTGCGGCGTCGGCACGCGCGAGGTGACGAGCAGCCAATGCGTTGGCGCCGCCCACTCGCATCGCCGAAATGAAACCATCTTGCAGAATACCCTTCAAGCGCAGATCAGTAAGGCTGAACAGCAGTATCAGGCCGACGTAGCGTCCGCCGGGCGCCGCCGGCAGTCGGTCTTTGCGCTGCAAGCCGCCGCTTTGCCGCAGCAGCATGTGATTTGAATTACACCTGAGCGCCATGGTGTCGAGGGCCGGTACTGCGCCTTCCATCGAAGTGAACTCATAATCAACGCCGGCGGCACGACTGGGCAGTACGGTCTCTACCCGAGACGTGCCGCCGGCAGCCAGGCCGTTTGTGTGCTCACGATAAGCCAACTCGAGCGCCTGCATGCAGTCGGACATGGTCAGGAGCTGTTCAATATCGTCATTCGTAAGCACTCGGGTCATGAGACGCGACTCGCGGTGTTAACCTACGTGGTCGATGTTTCGATTTGCGCTAGTAGTTTGTTGACCTCATCCCACAGCGTGGCCGTATCGGCTGTGATGTCGACTTTGCGGTCGGCGATCTTCTTGAGATTCAACTCCCCCAGACTTTCGAAAGTCGGCGCCAGGAGGGTCACCGCGGCGTTTACACGATCATCTGTTTCTTCACGCTTGCGCAGTCCCAGTTGAAAGCTGCGCCCAAATCGCGCAAAGTTCTGCAAGCGGGCTCGGTCCCCCGGTTTGAGGGTCGGCAACACGTGAGCCCACATTGCCCAGACCGCGGTAAAGTTGCCCAATAGCGTGTCAAAGCCAACAATCGTGCCGTAATAAAGCGCCTGGATGGCAAAGTTTTCCATCATGCGATTGTCACTTCGTACCCACGCCAGCACGGACAGGTCACGAAAAGCCTTGGCCGCTTCGGGAAACTCCTCGTCGTCTCCGGCTTCTTCCGCCTGCTCGACTAAAGCTTCATAGGCCTCATCTGAATCGTCATACTCCATGCCTGTCACTAACTTCTGAAACGCGCCAGCTTCCGGCGCTTCTTTAAGGGCAGCCAAATGGGCCGTAGGCGTCATTTCTTCAGTTGCTGACATCGTAAGCCTCCTGAGGGTTGGGTTGAATTAAGCGAACAAATTTGCAAAGGATTACGCCTCGGCTGAACGCACACTCACGCGGGGTGTGTGTTCAGCAAATGCTTGATTTCTTCGGGAGAACCGGGCAAGGGATCGTGGGAACCAGTTATGAGCTCCTCCTTTAATTTTTCGATTCGTGCTGTAATCCATGGCGTAATCAATTCATGTGCCGCGCCGCCGAAGTCGAGGGCATACTGTCCACGCTCCAGGCCCCAGTACACGCTGCCGGCCGCAAACGTACGGTCCACGAGCTGCTGTACGGCGTGATGTACAGATACTTCCAGATGACGGGTG
>JBHHUI010000405.1:0-3645 GCA_046753805.1 Anaerolineales bacterium | reverse complement strand
TCTTTTGGTAGAACCATCAGCCTTCGGTAACATTATCATTTGACTTGACACGGGCGCATGTTGCCAGAACGACGCGCCGAACAGGTAGGCAAGCTGCACAACCACAGCTCGTCGGCGGTTGGCGGCTATGCAGTCGTCAACTCTCGGGAGAACGGAGCTACTGCGTCCACAGTCGCCGCGGGCGGTTGCTTCGGTCGGATACAAGCGAAATAGGCCTGCGCTTCGTCCCAGTTGGCCAAGAGTTGGTCGGCCAGCGGGCTGCCTGTAAGTTCAGCGTGGCGCAGCAGCCAGCGCGCCAGCTGCCGGGCCTCGCCCGTTGCAAGCGGCTGCTGGGTGACCAGTTCGCGATTGAGCCGCGCCGCAAGGTGACCTGCACGGTCGTATACGTAGGCCACGCCGCCGGTCATCCCGGCGGCAAAGTTGTGCCCCACGGTTCCCAGCACAACCACGGTTCCACCGGTCATGTACTCGCAGCCGTGATCTCCGACATCTTCTGCGATGGCGAATGCGCCGCTGTTGCGGACAGCAAAGCGTTCGCCGACGCGCCCGGCGATGAACAATTCGCCGCCGGTGGCGCCATACAGGATGGTGTTGCCGGCCAGGAATGGATGCTCGCCGCGATATTCCTCGTCCGAGGTAATGACGATTGTGCCGCCGGCCATGCCCTTGCCCACATAGTCGTTCGCTGGGCCGTAGAGGTTGAGCTGCACGCCCGGCGCGCAGAACGCGCCAAAGGACTGTCCGGCCGTCCCAAAACAAGTTACAGCCACCGTTCCCTCGGGCAGCCCCGCTGGTCCGTGCAGACGGATAATCTCGCCGGAAAGTGTCGCCCCAAAAGCGCGCGTTCGGTTCGTGATCGAGTAGCGCAGGTTCACGGGCGCCCCAGCGTGCAGCGCCTGGGCGGCGTGGGCCAGCAGCGATTCGTTAAGCCCGTCGAGGCGGGCGGTGGGGTTCGGCCGGCGCAGATATCGTCGTTCTTTGGCCGGCAGCGGCCGGAGGAGTTCGCGCAAATCCAGCGGTGGCTCGCCCTTCCGCCCGGCAACAGTCTGCGCGAGCAGGTCTGTCCGTCCGATGAGATGCTTAAGCCGCGTTTCCCCCAGCGCGGCAAGGCGTCTGCGTAGTTCTTCGGCGACAAAGTGGAAGTAGGTCATTACTTGCTCGGGTGTGCCGGTGTATTTCGCGCGCAGGTCCGCGCGCTGGGTTGCGACGCCCACGGGACAGTTGTTGGTGTGGCAGGTACGCGCCAGCACACACCCGGCAGCGACCAGCGCACTGGTGCCGAACGAGAATTCGTCCGCGCCAAGCAATGCGGCAAATAGCACATCGCGCCCGGTACAGAAGCCGCCGTCGGCGCGCAGGCGTACGCGCCCGCGCAGCCCCGCCCTGATCAAGGCCCGCTGTGTCTCGACCAGCCCGATCTCCCACGGAAGCCCCGCGTGTTTTATGGAGGACCAGGGCGCCGCGCCGGTGCCGCCGGAGCGCCCGGCGATGACGATCACGTCGGCTCCGGCTTTGGCAACGCCGGCGGCAATCGTGCCGATGCCGGATTGTGCGACGAGCTTGACCGATATCTTCGCGCGCGGATTGATCTGGCGCAGGTCGAAGATCAGTTGCGAAAGGTCTTCAATGCTGTAAATGTCGTGCTGCGGCGGCGGCGAAATCAGCGTCACGCCCGGCCGGGCATGCCGGATAGAGGCGATCTCCGGGGTCACTTTGTGTCCGGGCAACCGCCCTCCCTCGCCCGGTTTTGCGCCCTGCGCCATCTTAATCTGGAGTTCATCTGCTGCCAGAAGATACGCCGGGGTGACGCCAAAACGCCCCGAGGCCACTTGCTTGATGCTGCTGTTGCGCTCCGATCCAAATCGCTCGCTGCGTTCGCCGCCCTCACCCGAGTTGCTGGCGCTGTCCAGTCGGTTCATGGCGATGGCCAACGTTTCATGCGCCTCCGACGACAGCGAACCATGCGACATGGCCGCGGTCGAGAAGCGCTGCACGAGCGCTTCGCGCGGCTCCACCTGGTTTAGGGGAATTGGATATGGGCCAGCCGGCCGAATATCCAACAGGTCGCGGAGGTGAATAGGGTCGCGCTCCTCGGTCGCGCGGACGAATTGCATGTACAGCTCGAAGCCGTCGAAAAAATCGCGCTCCGACGTGGACGCGAGCGCGCGTTGGAGTTTGCGAACGATATCCGGCGCAAAGGCGTGCAACTCTCCGCCGCGCTTGAACTTGAAGAAACCGGGCGCCGTGAGCCGCGCAGCCCCAGCCGTTGCGTTGGCTTGCCACCGCAGTACGAGGCGGGCAATGTCTCGCAGCGTTGCACCGCCCAGGTGTGCCGGGGTCCCGGTGAAATAGGCCGCGACGACTTCCGAGGACAGACCGATGCACTCGAAAATCTGCGCGCCGCAATAGGCGTCCACCGTACTGATGCCCATCTTCGACATGATCTTGAGCAGACCCTTCTCCAGCGCCCCGATGTAGTTGGCGGTGGCCCGGGCCGGATCGTTGGCCCCAAGGTGCGCCACCGTTTCCAACGCCAGATGTGGGCACACCACGTTCGCGCCGTAGCCGATGAGGACGGCCATATCGTGCACGCTGCGGGGTTCGCCGCTGTCTATGATGAGACTGATCTCCGAGCGGAGGCCGGCGCGCACCAGGTCGTGATGTACCGCGCCGACGGCCAGCGCCGCCGGGATGATGGCGTGCGTGTCCGGCAGCTCCCGGTCGCTCAGGACGAGCAGCTGTGCGCCGCCCTTAACGGCTTGCCGCGCGGCGGTTTGCAGCCGCGTGAGCGTACTTGCCAGGCCGGAGGGTCCGGCAGCGGTCGGCCACCCGGTCTCTAATCTGGCGGATGGAAGGGCCGCAGCCCGAATCAGAACATCTAATTGGTTGGGTGCGAGGAATGGGGTGGCCAGCACGACGTGTGGATGCTGCCATGGGGCCGCATCCAGTGCATTGCCTCGTCGGCCAAGCGACATTCGGAGCGACATGACGAGGCCTTCGCGCAAGGGGTCGATGGGCGGATTCGTAACTTCGGCGAATCGCTGCCGGAAGTACCCGAATAGCGACCGCGGGTGCGCGCTGAGCACTGCCGGAGGCGTATCGTCGCCCATCGAGCCGACTGGCTCGGAGCGATTGATCGCCATGGGTTTCAGTATAAAAATGCTGTCATCGCGCGTGTATCCGCAGGCTACCTGACGTGCGACCAGATCGGGCCTTACGGCCACAGGCGCGGCTTTCGGCAAGCGAGGGACGTTGACGAGTTTTTGAAGCCGGCGGACGTACGGCTGTTGGGCGGCCAGGCGGCGCTTGATTTGCTTGCTCTTGAAAAACTCGCCGGTGGTGAGGTCAAGCGCCATAAGCTGGCCGGGGCCGAGCTTGCCAACTCGCACGATCTGGGCCGGTTCACACGGAACCGCGCCAATCTCCGAACTGGCAAATATCAGCCCTGTGTCTGTAATTGCATAGCGCAGAGGGCGCAGTCCGTTGCGGTCCAGCGTGGCGCCCACCATCCGGCCATCGCAGAACACAACGGCGGCCGGCCCATCCCAGGGTTCCTGCACATGGGCATGGTATTCATAGAACGCCCGGATCGGGGGCGGGAGATCGGGTACTTTCTCCCAGGCCATGGGCATGAGCATGGCGAAT
>JBHHUI010000404.1:0-3658 GCA_046753805.1 Anaerolineales bacterium | reverse complement strand
CGCGCCCGGCGCAGCCAGACCGACAAATCTCGCCGTAATCGCCCGCTCAGCTTATCCATGTGCGCGCGCCTGTCTCACAAAACTCCACACCCGGCTCGCATTGTCCCGATCCGTCAGAATGATTGCGGTTCCGAAACTTACTATGCAAAACGCGCCTTTCAATCCAGCGCTAACCCACAAATTCGCGGGCAGCACGGGCGCGATCAACGCCAGCACGGCGAGGGTGAGCAGGCCGGTGACAAGCGGGCGCAGATAGAGCGGCCAGATGCGCTCTCCCAGTTCAGCCGATACATAGCGTTCGGCAAACACCATGCCGACCAGAGTCATCAGGCTGACAACCACTGCCGCCCCGGCTGCCCCCCAAAACCACACCGCTGGCGCACAAAAAACCACAATGAAGACCGCCTGGACGAAGGTGGCCTGGCGCATTAGTTTTTCGCGCCGGATGGCAACGAGCAATTGAGATGCATTCTGGAAGAGTGGGCGCATGATAATAAATAGAGACATCAGCCGAAACAGCGGCACGGTCGGGAGCCAGTTTTCCCCAAGAATAATCGTGATCACTTCTTCAGTAGCAATCAGCGCGAAGGCGCTGGAGAAGGATATCATGTAGGCGAGCAACCATGTAGCCATTCGATAGGCCCGCAGCAGCGTGTCGCGCCCGGCAGCCGCGCTGCGCGAATACAACGGTAGCGCGATCAGGCTCAACATGCCGGCGAACACGTCCATGGGCATCTTCCCGGCCACATAGGCGCGCGAGTAGTAGGCTTCCGGCAGCACGCCAGAGGAAAGCCACACCCGCGAGCGCGTGCGATCAATGTTGCCCACCAGCCAGTCGTCCAGTTGAAAAATGATCTTGCCAAGCAGCGCAGCTGTCCACATCGTGAACGCGAACGAGAACAGCTCGCGCGCCGTCTGCCGGTCCCATACCAGGCGGGGCCTCCAGCGCGTCAGGGCCGCCACACCGGCCCCGATGACGAGCGCTGGCATGATGGCGTCCATCAGCAACGCGGGCAGGTAATAACCACGCCACGCCAGCACTGAGGCGACGCCCAGCCCGAGCAGGGACTGAAAGATCGTCAGGCGGCCGATCACGTCCTGGCGCAGGTGTTTCTCGGTCATATACATTGGCGTCGAGGTCAGGCCCGTAAATAGCGCCGCGCTCAGCAATACAATGATGGCGGCCCAGAGGGGCGGCGATAGCAACCCCGGCGCGAACCACCACAGCGCGCCGGCGAGCAGGAAACCAGTCAACGCCGTGATGTTTTCCAACCAGAACTGAACGCTGAGGAGCATCGGCTCTTCGTCGGAGGCCAACACGGCCGGGCGAAAATCGAACCGCAGAAGGGTCAGGTACGACACCCACGCCTGCGCCAGCGCCACGACGCCGAACCATTCCGGCGGCACAAGCCGCGCCAGTACAACTGTCTTGATCAGCCCGAGACCGAAGAGCCAGTATTGCGAGAGACCCGTCCAGAGCGAACTACGTATGGCGTCCCGCGCCAGGCTGGAGCGTCCCGACGGTTCGGCATCCGATGTCCGATCGTTCATATGGGGTGGAAACGCACGCGATGCGTGGCTCCGGGATCAGGCAGTGCGTGCCGGCAGCGATTTGAAGAACGCATACGTGCGCTGTGCAATGCGCTCGTGGGTGTAATGGGCCAGCACCCGCTCGCGACCGCGCGCGCCAAGCTCGCGCCGCCGGTCGGGTCGCGCGGCCAGGTTCTGCAATGTGGCGCGGAGCGCATCGGCGTCGCCTTCCGGCGTGACACAACCAGCGTCACCGATCACGCGTGGCACTTCCGCCGAATCCGAGCCGACGGTGGCGACTCCGCAGGCCATCGCTTCGATCAACACGTGCCCGAACTGTTCCTTCCAGAAGCTGGTGGTCAGCGATGGTAGCACAAAGACATCCATGGCGTTCATGTAGGCCGCAATTTCGGTGTGCGGCACGGAGGGGCGCAGGTGCAGCCGCTGGCCTTTCGACAGGGACGCTTGCCATGCGCGCAATTCAGCCTCAAGTGGACCGCGCCCGAGGACCAGCAGGTCGAAATTGCCACGAAAGCCGCGCAGCGCATCCATCAGCACGCGCAGCCCTTTTTCTGGCACAAGGCGTCCGGCGTAGCCGATGACGAAACTGTTCAATCCCAAACGGCTGCGCGTTTCGAGACCGTCACGCGGGGCAAAGACATGCTCATCCACCCCAAGCTGCGGCAGCACAAGGAGCGGGCCGGCATACCCGTTGGCGCGCAAGATTTCAGCTGCCTCCTGATTGCCGGCGATGGCGCCATCTGTGCGCCGCAGATTAAACTGCTCGAACGCGCGGAAGGGCTGCCGGGGGCGATAAGGAATATTCCACCACGTGAAGAACACGGCGCGCGCCCGAGGGGCGTACCGCGCGCGATACGCCAGAAACTGCGTGTATGCAAAAGCCCCCGCCCCATTCTCCACCACGATCAGGTCCGGGCAAAAGGCATGCATGTGCAGGTCGCGCGACAAGTACAGGTAGCGCATTTCATTGCCGGGGAACAGCACTCGTATTGGATGAAGCTCAAACGCCGCGGCTGCGGGGATGTGAGGGCGAACTTCCTTCAGCACGGGCTCCCGCCACAGATGCGGCACAATCGCCTTGATCTGAACATCGGGCAACCGCGCAAGCGCTGCAAGTTTTTTCTGATTCTCATTGACGAGATACGTATGGCCGGCGTAGAGAACGCGCACGCTACTTCGTCGCTTCCACATACATGAACCAGCCCCAGCGACTGGCAATGAATGCATCCCAGCGCCGCTTAAGGCGCATTGCAACCGGGAGTTTGCTCAAGAACCGGTCAACCAGAACATTGCCCGGCAAATACGTCAGGTTCGCAAAATCCGTCAGCTCAATATTGACCGTATCGAAAGCCGTAAACATCCGGAACACCTGCCTACGGGTCAGATGGCGGGCGATGTATCCATCAGTCACTTCGCGCAGAATGTCGTCGTAGGACCTGCGCAGAAATTTCGCCCTGAGAATTCCTTCATTCAGACCGGCCAGAACCCAGTTTCGGAGCGCGTGCCGATGGTAGACCATCACCTTGGCCTGCCCGCCCGGTTCCAACACACGGTAGATTTCATCAATGATCGCCTGCATGTTGGCGCTGTGGTGGATAACGCCCCACGACCAGACCATGGCTTGCGAGGCGGCGTTCAAGGGCAGAGCCTCAGCATCAGCATGCCATAGCCCTCCCGACAATCCCTCCAACTCAAACCGACGCCGGGTCAACTCGATGGCGTTGCGCGTAATGTCAATGGCATGCACGCACAAACCCTGCCGGGCCATTACGGCAGCCATCGCGCCGGCGCCACAGCCAATTTCCAGTACAGGACGTCCGCGCAATTGAGCATAGTCTATCTGGCGGCTGAAGGGGACCTCGCCCGGATAGTCCGGGTGCCCAAAGTGAGCCGACGACCTGAAGAAACGCTCGTCAATGGCCGCATAGAACTGCGCCGTCCCCGGCGACAATCCCAGCGTCCGGGTCCAATCGTACGTCATGGGGTTCGCTTCCCACCACGTACGATTGCCGAGCTGTAGTGCGGCGCGCGTCTCGTTTGACGGCACGGTCAAATCACACCCCTACCGAGGCAAACATTACGGAAGCCCAAACACGCCATGCAGAAA
>JBHHUI010000403.1:0-3684 GCA_046753805.1 Anaerolineales bacterium | reverse complement strand
GATGCGCAACCATACACTCATGCAGACTATCGCCCGCGCCAATCGCGTGTTCGGCGAGAAGGTCAACGGTCTGATCGTGGACTACATCAATGTCTTTCGTGACCTGCAGCAGGCCCTGGCCGTGTACGGCTCCGCGTCCGGCGGCGGGGCAAAAGAAGGCGAGTTGCCGGTTGAAGAAAAACGGGCGCTTGTAGAGGCTCTCGGCGAGGCGATTGAAAGCGCGCGCGAGCATTTGCAGGCGCATGGCGTCGCATTAGACGCGATCCAGGCCGCCAGCGGTTTGGAGCGCATCCGCCGACTGGATGATGCTATAGAAGCATTGATCGTTAACGACGACGCCAAGCGACAATACCTGACCCTGGCCGGTCGTGTAGACGCCCTCTTCAAAGCCGTCCTCCCGGACAAAGCCGCCAATATCTACGGCCCCAACCGCAAAGCCATTGTCGTCCTGGCCGACAAGATGCGCGCCCTGGTGGAGCCGGCCGACATTTCCAGCGTGATGCAGGATGTAGAGCAGCTTCTGGATGAATCCATTGCCCCCAAAGGCTATGAAATCCGGGATACCGGGCGTGTGGACCTGGCCGCCATAGATTTCGAAGCGCTGAAGGCCAAGTTCGCCGAGAGCCGCAAACGCACTGAGGCTGAGAAGCTACGCGCCCTGATTAACGGCCGGCTGCGTGTGCTCGTCCGTCTGAACCAGTCACGCATGGACTTTTACGAGCGCTTCCAGCAGCTCATTGATGAATACAACGCTGGCGCGACCAACGTGGACGCCTTCTTCGCGCAACTGGTCGCCTTCGCACAGGAACTCAATCAAGAAGAACAGCGCGGCCTGGCCGAAGGACTGTCTGAGGAAGAATTGGCTGTATTTGATTTATTGACGCGCCCCGGCCCGAAGCTGAGCAAGCAGGAGCGCGAACGAGTAAAGGAAGTGGCGCGTGATCTACTCTACACGCTCAAGGGGGACAGGCTCGTTCTGGACTGGCGCAAGCGCCAGCAGTCGCGAGCGGCGGTGCGGGTTGAAATCGAGAAACGATTGGACACGCTGCCCCAAGCATACGCGACTGACGTGTACAACGAGAAATGCGAAGCGGTATATCAGCACGTATACGACGCATACTATGGTGCGGAGCAAAGCGTTTACACAAGAGCGGCATAGGACACATACTCATAGCTACCCAAGCGCCTAAAAGTGGAGAATGGTAGTACCGTGCAGGTGCCCCCACGGGGACTCGAACCCCGGTTTCGGCCTTGAGAGGGCCACGTCCTGGGCCACTAGACGATGGGGGCAATTACCAAAGCAGCGCGATTCTACCATGGCCGGGCGGCCAACTTCACGAATCGCCCGGACGGTTGTAAGGCCCAAGGAATACTGAGTTTCGCCCTTCGCGTGTGACAAACCGCGTCCCGCTCGCCGGAGCGTACAGGCCGGCCTCCAGGCGATACTCGCCCGGCGGCAGGTCGGCGGGGATCGGCAGCAGATGTAGCTGCACCCACCGGTCGCCCGGCTGCAGCGTAAAGGCGTCCACGTCAAACCGGTCAGCGCCAACCACCAACTGGCCGTCCGCCGTCAGTAGATGAACAAACGCCTGATAGGGTTGTGGCGGGGGCTGCGGGCTTGCGCCGATGATCGGAGTCGGTGGGGTGTATCCAGGTTCCACCTCCCAGAACAGATGCACTTGCAATTCGCCTGAGACGCTCGGCGTGCTAACGCCGCGTAGTCGAAATAGGCCGGGATAGACAGCCTCGACCTCTCGCGCCGGCTCTACGATGAGCAGCGGTGCGGCGTTCTGCAGCAGCGCGGAGTGCGGCGCAGGCTCGGATGGGAACAACTGAAATTGCTCTGGCAGAGATCCGCCCGGGTACACAAAAGACCACTCCGCCCGATACCAGCGCCGGTCGATATGCTCGGCGCCGGGTTCCAGTGCGAGCGCGCGTTCGTCCCAGATCGAAAGGTTCGACCCGATCGCTATGCTGGCGGCCGGCGGCTGCGCCCGCCAGCGCTTGGCCTGAGCGTGCAGTTCGGCGCGATACAGGAACCGCACGAGCTCGTGGCGCGGCCAGGCGTTAAAATACGCCGCGAGGTCGCGCGCGGCGACGGCCGCAATGACGATCGCTGCCAGCAGGATTCCCGCGCGGCCGGATTTCAGTTGACGTCGGCGTGCAATGTGGTGCGCCGCCCGGTGCACCGCTAGCGCGGGGAGGATGTACGTCGCAGGTTGCGCCGTGATGGCGTGGCCGAAACTGGCCGCCGGCAAGCTCACAAAGGCGGGCGCGAGGCCGACGACGAGCCAGATCAAAATGAATGCGTAACGCGGCCTGCGCCAGCGCCGGATAGCCACGATTACCCCGGCCATGAACGCGACAAATCCAAGCACGCCGAAGACCGGGCGACCGGGCAGGTTGTACAGCGCCTCCGGGTCGCCGGCGGTGAAAAACATCCCCAGCGTTCCGGCCGTCGTCTGCAGCGCGGGTGTGATATTGCCGTTGAGTAGGGCGGCCAATGGCGCGCCGACGACCCCCAGGCGCGCTGCACCCGAGCCGGATGCGCGCATTGCGAAGAAGAGCGGGGCGTAGAGAACGGTCGCTACGGCCAGCGGAAGGCCGGCGTTGAGAGCCAACCGTCTCCCCGCCGGCCTACAGAGCGCTGCAACGTACAGGGCGCTGACGCTAACGACGAGCGGGGCCGCAGCTGCGGCGAAGTACGTGTAGAGGCCGGCGGCCAACCACACCCCGGACGCTGCGAGCGCGCGCGGCCTCGACTTCGCCACGCCGTCCCACCAGGACGAAAACGCCAGCAGCACGAATACCAGTTCGCCAACGTGGCGCGTTTTCGTGCGGCTGTACATGAGCGCCCAGAACGATACCGCAAGCAAAGCAGCCGCGATCAGCCCCACGCGCTGACCGAATAGCTGCCGCGCCAGGCGAAAAGTTGCTGCAACAGACAGCAGCCCAAAGAACGCCGACACCATGCGCACCGACCACAATGACCGTCCCATCACGGCGATCCAACCGGCCGAGGCGTAGTGGTAGAGCGGCTCGTGCCCTTCGGCTTCCGGAAAGAACAACGGCCATTCGCCGTCGAGCACACGCTGCGCGTGGACAGTCGTCTCGATTACCTCATCGTCGCGCCAGCCGGGCGGGATGGAGTCTAAGTTAACTGTGCGCAGGCCGAACGCCGCAAGCAAGACTGGCACGGCGGCCAGCCATCGCGCACGATACATCCATGTCTTTGTGCGCATTGGTCTACGGTAGCCTCACGGTCGGGAGCAGTACAAACTCCGCGCCGTCCGGGGTGTGCAAGTTGGCGATGCCGGGCAAGGTGTAGATGCCCACGCGCAGGACGTAATCTCCGGGCGGGAGCGATTCCCCTCGCGGAAGACGATGAATTTGCACAAATGTGTCGCCGGCCGTCCAGTTCCAGGCGGGCGCTTGCAGCGTGTCATGCTGGCTGACGATGTTTCCCTCGGCGTCGAGCAGGTGCACGAAAATCTTCAGCCGCCGATCATATTCGGCCGGATGACGCGGCCCAAGCTGTTCCGGATCGACGATCTGCCAGAAGGTCAACACAACCACGCGATCTGCGTACTCGCTATGCGCATAGGCGGCTAAACGAATCGCAGGACTATCCGCAATGCCGAATTGCCATTCCTCGCCAGTGGATTTGATAACGTCTGGCTCGCG
>JBHHUI010000402.1:0-3684 GCA_046753805.1 Anaerolineales bacterium | reverse complement strand
TGACACACTCGTCGAGGGTGTCCGGAAATTTAAATCCGAGCGCGCGGGCTTCCTCGTACAGCGTCCCCTCCATCGGCACCGGCGTGTACACATAGAGTATGACCTCTGTGGCCGGGTTGACGCGCTTGATGGCGCGGATAAACCGGATGGTGGCATCGATGTCCCCCACCGGATCCGGCGGGTTGCCGAGCACGAACGAGAATTCCGGCACCACGCCATAAGAACGCATCCGGCGCGCCAGTTCGAGCGTCAGGTTCGCGCTGACCTTGCCGCCCTTGTTCATGCGCAGCAAAATCTCGTCCGAGCCGGACTCCGCGCCGCAAAACAACATCTTCAACCCGCTGGCGCGCATCTTTTCCCACGTCGCGTCGCTGTAGCGCATTAATTCGTCCACGCGCCCCAGCGCCCACCAGTTCATGTCTAAATCGGCGATGCGCTCGGCAAACTCCGCCGTGCGCGGCTCGGAGATGAAAAAATCCATGTCGTGGAACTGCACGGCGTCCGCGCCGTATTCGGCGTGCAGGTGTCGCACAATACCGGCCGTGCGCGCTGCAGATTGCGGAAACCAGCGCCGGTTGACCATGCCCACGACGGCGCAGAAGTTACACCCGAATGGACACCCATACGAGGAGTGGTGCGTGCCGACCCGCTCGCCAAGATAGTGTTTGTGGAAGTAGCGCGCCATTGGCACGCGCGTATAGGGCCAATCGGGCAGGTCATCCAGTGCGATGATGGCGCGGTGCGGGTTGTGGTGAATCTTCCCCTCGTCTCGATAAGACAACCCTGCAATGGAGGCGAGATCGCCGCCGCGCGAGAGTACATCGACTAGCTCCCGGAAAGTCTGTTCGCCCTGGCTGTGGATGCAATAATCGACGTACTCTTCCTGCAGGATCGTGTTTGCATGCTGCGACGGGAAGTAACCGCCCCACACGATCGGCGCGCCGGGCAAGGCGGCTTTGATGCGTTTCGCGTCGGCGACGGCGTGGTTGAGCTGCGGCCCGGGCATGACGGTGAAGCCGATGGCTGTCAGCGGCGTTTCGCGCCCGCGCGCGATAATGCGTTCCGCGCCGTCGTCGACGAGGTTGGCGTCCACGATCTCGTAGTCGTACGCGCCTTCGAGCAGCGCCCCCACGGCCAGCAATGACATCGGCAGGGGCTTTTTGTGGGAGGGCGTGCTCCACGGGTTGTACAGGATGATCATGCGCGCCGCTCCATTTCTAGAATGTAATGGTCGCCCAAATGCCGGAACGGCCAGCGGTGAGCAAGGCGGTCTTCCCAGCGCCCCAGGGATTCCAACGCGAGCGGTTGCGTATCCAGCCTGGGCGCACGCAACGTCGGCGGCAGTGCGACGCCCAGCCCGGCCAGCCGCACGGCCCGGAACGCCGGCGCGAAGGTGCGTATGACCCGGCGCGGCGCGGGATAATACACGCGGACGCCGACCCCTCCAATGCGGGCGCGGGCGCCGCCACGCGCCCAGCGCCGGAAGGCTGCACGCGGTCGCAATCGCAGCAGGTTGCGGCCAATCTCCCACAGGCACACCGGCCCCATCACCACCAGCACCAGCCGCGCGCCGGGGCGCAGCCAGTCGGCCAATCGTGCGGCAATCGGCGTCAGGTCTGCAACGCAATTGAATCCGCCAAAGTTGGAGAATGCGCCGTCGAACGTGTCGCGGGTAAATTCGTCGGTTGGGGCGGCCAGATCGAGGGCGCTGAACGTAACCGGGAGTCCCGCCGTCTTTCGGCGCGCGACCTCCAGCATCTCCTGCGATTGGTCGGTCGCGTGCACGGTCACACCGCGCTGCGCGAGCCAGCGCGCGTCTTCCCCCGTACCGCTGTTCAATTCCAGTACGGCGTTCCCGGGGGCGAAGTTGGCGGCGAGCCGCGCCCACACCCGGCGACGCAGTTCACGTCCGAGCGCCGTCTCGGTGAACTCCGCATCGTACCCGGCGGCGACGCCGTCAAATGGAGCGGGCAGGGGGCTGGCCTCAATCAGGGTGCAGCTTCCACTTCGCGCCGGGCGCGCGCCATGCCCCAGCGCCCGCGCGCGATATTCGCCGCAGCCCGCGCCATGGCGACGGGCCGCCGGCGCCCGGCGCGCCACTGCCGGTGCAGCGCCACGCTGCCGACCATCCATCGGATGGCGGATTCGTAGTACCGCCGCGAATGGCGTCCGGCCACGGTCAGATCGCGGTCGGTGCGGTGGTCCCAGTCCGCGCGCGCGATGATGTCGGCTTCCACTCGTTCATAATACTTCGTGCCGCGAATCGGGTACGCCACCGTCGTGAGGAAAACGTTCGGGTTGGCTGCTTTTAGATGCGCGACCGTGGCCGCGATGTCGGCTTCAGATTCTTCCTCGTAGCCAAGCATGATGAACATGCCCACTTCGATCCCATGGCGCTGCAGCCGACGCGTCATCTCCTGCACGCGCTCAACTTTGACGCCACGTTCCATCTCGTTGAGGATACGCTGACTCCCACTCTCCGAGCCGATCCATAGCCGAAAGCAGCCCATCTCGGCCAGCGTCTTTACAACCTGCTCGTTCATGCGGTCCGCGCGCGAGATACATTCAAAAGGCAGCCGGATGTTACGAGCCTGCAGCTCGGACGCATATTGGTACAGCCAGGAGTGCTTGATCGTGAATACGTCGTCGGCGTACCATAACTGGTCCGGGTTGTACTGGTCGATCAGCGCCTGCGCTTCATCCGCGACGCGCTGCGGCGAATGGCGTCTGTGTGTGTGTCCATACACGGAATGGCTGCACCAGTTGCATTTGTATGGGCAGCCCCGCGCGGTGATTAGCGAGGCCGATCCCATGCCGTGGTGGTCGCGCCATGTGCGGATGTATTGCGGTAAGTCGATTGCCTGCCGGTCAGGTGGCGGCAGGGCATCTAATTCTCGCACCATCGGGCGCGGCGTTGTGCGGGCGATGCTCCCCTCCGTGTTTCGATATGCGATCCCGGCCACGTGCGCAAGGTCGTGGGGGCCGTGTTTTGCCAGCGCCGGCAGTAAGTCCTCCATGGCATGCTCGCCCTCGCCGATCACCACCACGTCTGCGCCGCGCGCGATGTATTCCTCGGCGTAGTACGGAGGCTCCGGCCCACCGAGTACCACGTGCGCGCCGGCCGCGCGCGCCAGTTTGATCATCGCCAGCACATTGAACTTCGTCATCAGGTTGCAGTACAGCCCGACCACGGTGGGGCGCTCGGCCGCGAGGCGAGCTTCGAAGGCGTCCAAAGACTCGAAGGTCGCGTCAAACACCCCGACCGAAAAGCCGCGCTGCTTCAGGTAGGCAGAGATGTACAAGATGCCGAGCGGCGGGTATGGTTTCATAACCTGCAACTCGTGCGGGTCGTCGTACAGAAAGTAGCCGTGAGCGAGGAGCAGGTCCATCGGTGTTCGTTAGGGGAAGAACTCAGGACGCAGCGGCGCTGTGTGCGCTTCGCTGTGAAGGCCGTCGATCCGTGTCACGAATAGTCGCATAGCGGGAGAAGTCCACGCGGTCGAGAAGAGTCGGCGGGCTGACAAACTCGCGCAAGATCGAGTTATCCGGAACCAGGTCCAGCGGGGCGGGGTGGAACCATTGCAGGAGCGCCAACAAGCGCTTGACTTCAATGCGAGCCTGCGTGCCGGGCTTCACCTGCATCAGGAGCGGCTCCACGATCGGGCGGAGCACGGCTAGTTCGTG
>JBHHUI010000401.1:0-3693 GCA_046753805.1 Anaerolineales bacterium | reverse complement strand
CCCCAGCCCAAGCGTCAACTCCGGGAACCGTCGATCGGGGTCTTGCATCGTGCGCCGAAAGAAAGGCGGCACGTAGCCGATGCGACTCATCCGCAGGCGATAGCCGAGGTTCATCAGCGCCGCCCGCAAAGAGCGATGGCCCGAGAGATTGGCGCGCAGGGCCGGTGTTTCGGCCAACGCCCCGGCAACGCTCGTCTGGGTTACCGGCCATGTCTCCAATTGCCGACCGACCAGCGGACCGTGTACGGCCTCGCCGGTAATGTGATCCCAGTAGGTACGCATCTCGTCATCATTGGTTTCTTTCCCTCACGCCCCCAGCGGCTTGATGCGCGGCCAAGCGTGAACCGCGTACGCCGCGGCCGCGCCCGCCTCGGATAGGCGGCCGGCCAATGCCAGCGCGGAGGTTGCGCTCACCCACGGACTCAAGCTCACGAGCCATACGCCGACGTTGAGCAGGATCACCGCCAGCCACGCGGCGCGCACATTGCCGCGCTTCGGTGGGCGTGCAAAGCGCGGCAAGATCCAGAAAGACACCCCCAGCGCCAATTGTGCAGTCCAGCCGAACAGCAGGAATTCGATGTGCGCGGGCAGCAGGCTCCACATTGCCGGGTGCAGCGGCGCGCCTTTGTGCGCCAGGAGCAGCCCACCGAGGGTGAAGCCGAGCACGAGATAGACCAGCGCCGCCCGGATAGCCCACACGCTCAGTCGTGGCACGTCATTTCTCCCTCACGCGACGCCACGTAACGGCCACGAACCCTAACCCGGCCAACCACTGCAGCACCGCAGAGACGACCAGCACCCAGCCCCATGCGGGCGCGGATGAGATGCTGTTCAGTGGCTCCCCAACCACGCGCAGCAGCAGGCCGGCGTTAAGCAGGAAGAAAGCGCCGTGCGCCACCCGTTCGTCCCCATGCGGCTGCTCGCGCGTGTGTTTGGGGAACATCCAGTATGCCACGCCGAAGATCAATTGTGTGACCCATCCCACCATGAACAGGTGGAAAAAGACCGGCGACAGCGCGCCCAGCCACTCCGGCAGCGCGACAACGTGCTGCGCGGCCAGCGCAATTGCCAGCAGCAACGCGGCCACGAAATAGAGCAGGGCCGCCTTCAGATACCAGCGGGTAAGGGCCGGCATCTACACCTCCGCCGCCGCACCGGGACGGCTCCATGCAATCAGCGCCACAAACAGCACCACGGCCAGCACATTCAGCAGGCCGCCCCAGCTCCGCAATGGGGACGAGCCGGACAGGTCACCGGCTATGCGCGCGAGCAGCCCCAGGTGCAGTGCGACCACGGGCGCGTACAGCGCCGACCGGAAACGGAACGGCGCCGATAGGATGGCCGGCATGATGATGGGCGCATGCGCGAAGACCATAGCCATCACGAAACCAAGCAGCACGCTATGGAGCTGCGCATCGTACAGCGGGCCGGCCAGCTGCCGCCCACCCCACAATAGCCAGAAGACCCCGGACACGCCAAGCCAGACATAGCCCGTCAGCAGGCCGGCGGCGGTGTAACGTATCAAACCAGCGCGCCGTACCGTTCGGCGGGCGACGTCGTACCGGAGCAGCCAGGCTGCGACGCCCAGCAGGCCCAGGCCGAACGGCCCCAGCCACGCGCCACGCAAACCGGCAAACGTAACATGGAGCAACGTGGCCGCCAACAGCGCGCATGCGGCGGCAAACAGTCGGAGCGCCCACACCGACAGCCGCTGCACGCGGCTCAACTCCAGGCGTTCGCCGGCAATCGTGAAGACCAGAAACCCGATCCACAACGGCGCGACCACGGCAAACGGCGCGCCAGCCAGCCAGAGCACATTCCCAACGAGCCACGCGGCTGCGCCGGCCGCCATCGTCGCCGTGTGCAGCGCGGGCTGCGCGCGCACAATAACGACAAACATTGCCAGCATGGCGAGGCTGCCAGCAGCCATGAGCGCCGGCCCGATTGGCCATGGCAGCCCCAGAACGAGTACGGCGCTGCCAAGCCCGGCGAGCAGCGGTGCGAGGTAGGGCCACCGGCGATCGGCGGCAAGCGCGACGGCGCGCTCCAGACTGATAAGCGTCCCCAGAAAGCCGGACACCATCAATGGGCCGTGGTCGGCGGGCAGCCCGGCGCGCACCGTCGGCAGCGCCCAGCCCAGTCGCAGCAGCCCGGCCCACATTCCGGCGAGCAGCGCCGCGCCGCCGAGCGCCAGCAGCGGGAGTCGATAGCGCATCACCCGGCGTTCAGAAGGAGGAGCAGCATCACCGTCTGCTCGCTCGCATAGATGCTGTGCGGCTGCTGCGCCGGCATGTGTACCCAGGTTCCAGGCCCGGCTTCCAGCGTGTCGTCGCCCAGCGTCAGCGTGGCATGCCCCTGTACAAAGTGGAGCACGGCCGGCCGCGACGCCGTATGCTCGGTGAGTTCCTGGCCGGCCGCGAAACCGAACAGCACAGCCCGGACGCCATCGTCCGTGTAGATGGTGCGGCTGACGATGCTGTCGGGCGGGATCGATTCGATGGTACGTGTGATGTCTTCGAAATAGGTATAGTCGGTCATGAAGTTCTAATCCAGCGCGATAAACGCGTCGTCGCGCCGCACGTAGTACAGGTTGACGATCTGCCCACCCTCCAGCATTATATTCGCCGCGTAGACCTCGCGGAAAGCCGCGCTGTTGTCTTTCAGCATCAGCCGCACCTCGTGCTCGCCGGGTTGCACCCACCAGTATGCCACGGCGCTGACACTCCCCTCGTGTCTCAAGCCGCGTGGCTCGTAGGTGTTCTCCAGCGCAAGCTCGCCGTCGATGAACAATCGCAACTGGACAGGATAGCGTTTTCCGCCCAGCACTTGCACGGGCGAAACCCCTTCCGGCAGCTTGGTGGCGATCTCCGGCGGAATGTCGGCTGTTTGGGCAATGATCTCACCTTCATGTTCGAGCGCAATGCGCACCAGGCCGCGGTCGCGCGCGCTGGCTGTGGCGGGCACTTCAAATAACATCGAGACCACAAGGGCAATCGCCAGCACGCCAACGCCAACAGCCAGCGCGCGAATCCGCTCCGGGAGGGTGCGCGCTGGCTGCGCCGGCGTCTCGGGGGGAGCGTCTCCATTCGAATAGAGCCGGTTCAACAAGCGCGTCAACGCGCGGCGGTCGCCCGGTGCAGTTTCCAACATGTGCACCCGCGCCCGCTGCGCGGCCGAGCGGCGGCGGAGCGTCACGCGCCCGCCCAGCCAGCGCGGACCTTCCCGGACTCCACAATCGCCGTCCGGACACGCCAGCATAACCGTGGCGCGCGCGCCGGCTTTCAACGTCATGGTAATCCAATCATTGGGCACCATGCCTACGCATGGCAGGGTGCACGTCACCAGTGGGGCTGCACTTGCGCCATTCCCCGCTGACCAGTTCCCAGTCTTGATGCCGGCGGCATACGCCGGGTTGCCGTCGCTGGCGCCGTCAAAACGTTGGGGCGCGCCGGCCGCAAACGCCGGAAACGTGCCCAGCGTTGCGTGCCGTTGGCATGCAAATACGACCACTGGAGCGTTTTCCCGCCCGCCGGCCGCGGCGACCGCTCCCTGTAACCCGTCAACGATTTGCTGCGTGGGCAGGTTTGCCATCTCAATCCCAAGCGTCGAACAGGTCCCCACACACAGTCCGCAACCCGTGCAGAGCGACGGATTCACCTCGGCGATCAGTTCAAAGGTTTCGCTATCGGGGCG
>JBHHUI010000400.1:0-3693 GCA_046753805.1 Anaerolineales bacterium | reverse complement strand
ACTCCGCGCCGTCGCGTGGTTGAGAATATTAGCGGCCTCGACCATTTCTACCATGAAGGTAGACTGTCCCGCGTGGATTTCGTCTTGCGCGCCGATGCGCGTAAAGATACGGTCCACGAGTCCGACCTGCGCAGATTCGGCCGGCACGAAGCTGCCGATCTGCGCCATCAACACGATCACGGCTGCCTGCCGCAGATACGTGGACTTGCCCGACATGTTCGGGCCGGTGATGGTGCGCACACGCTCGGTTGGCGCGAATACGATATCGTTCGGCACAAACCGGGTCCCGCCCGGCAGAAATTTCTCCACGACGGGGTGGCGGCCGGCCACAATCCGCAACTGATCGTCTTCGGAAATCTCGGGCCGGACGTACCCGTGCCGGCTGGCAGCCTCCGCAAACGACGCCAGCGCGTCGAGGCGGGCGATTGCCCGCGCCGTTTCCAGCAGTTGCGGCGCCTGCGCGGCGACTCGCGCGCATACTTCTGCGAAGAGGCGCCGCTCCACGCTGGTGATTTCCTCCTCTGCATTCAGGACCAGCGTCTCGTATTCTTTCAGTTCCGGCGTGATGTACCGCTCGGCATTGACAAGCGTCTGCTTGCGGATATAGGCATCCGGCACCTGCGCCGTATTGGATTTGGTCACCTCAATATAGTAGCCGAAGACTTTGTTGTACCCGACTTTGAGCGACTTGATGCCGGTGCGCCGGCGCTCGGCTGGTTCCAGGCCCTGGATCCACTCACGCGCCGCGCGCGAGGCTTCCATGATGCCGTCCAGTTCTGGCGACCAGCCGCTGCGGATGACGCCGGGGGTGTCGAATTTGGGAGGAGGATCATCGGCCAGCGCCTCTTCGAGCAAGTGTTGCGTGTCGGTACACGGGCCGATCTGTGTCGCGGAGGCGTTCAGCGCAGCAAGCAGCCGTTCGTCATCGAGCCGGGTGTGCGCCAGCGTCTTGCGCAGCTTCGGGATAAGGCGCAAGGTAGCCCGGATCGCCGCGAGATCGTGCGGACCCGCGCTGCGCCCCAGCACCCGGTTTGTGAGTCGCTCCAGGTCCGCCAGCTGCTTGAGATCCTCGCGGATGGCTGCCCGGAGTACATCGTCGGCAAGCAGCGCCTCCGTCCCGTCGAGCCGCTCATCGATGGCAGCTTTGTCCAGCAGCGGGCGGTTGATCCACTCTCGCAAGAGACGTCCCCCCATCGGAGTTGCCGAATAGTCCAGCACGCCGAGCAGCGAGCCGGCCTTTTGGCCGTCACGCATCGTTTCTTCCAACTCGAGATTGCGACGCGTGGCCGGGTCAAGCACCATGAACTCATCCGTGGTATAGCTGCTGAGGCCCACAAGCAGATCGAGCGTGGCCGGCTGGGTGTCCTGTAAATAGCGCAGGATCGCCCCGGCTGCGCGAATTGCCAGCGGCCGCCCCTCGATCCCGAAGCCAGCCAGCGTGCCGACTGCGAACTGCTGGCACAGCGCCTCGCGGTTGGCGGCCTCTTCGAAATTCCAGTCCGGCAACTCGGTCGGGTGTGCGGCGTCGCCCGGTATCAATCCCTCGGCGGACGCCGGCAGCAGCACTTCCGCCGGACGGAGCCGTGCGATTTCATTATGAACTTGCTGGCGAGCGTCTTCGCCGTCGAACTGCGCCGCGTGGAAGCTGCCGGTCGTAATATCGACATAGGCAAATCCGGATCGTCTTTCGAGCGCGATCGCTGCGGCGAGATAATTGTTGCGGTCGCTCGCGAGCAGGCCCGGCTCGACGACCGTCCCCGGCGTCACCACACGCACGACCTTGCGGGGCACCAGGCCGTTCACAGGCTCGTTGCCAACTTGCTCACAGATTGCGACGTGATAGCCCTTGTCGATGAGCCGCGCGAGATAGTTCTCAACCGCATGGTACGGAATACCGGCCATGGGGACGCGCGCGCCCTTGGCGACGTTGCGCGAGGTCAGCACGATGTCCAGTTCGCGGGCGGCCGTTTCGGCGTCGGCGTCAAATGTTTCATAGAAATCGCCGAGACGGAAGAGGACGATGGCGTCTGGGTACTGTCGCTTAATATCCAGATATTGTCGGCGGATCGGGGTGACGCCGTTCGCACGTTTAGCCATAGCAGCGATTGTAAGGATGAACGTATTACTGTCAACCAATCACACCGGCATCTGCCATTTGGGCTCAACACCTGCGTGCACGCTGTTTGGGCGTTCGTCCTGTGCGATTTATAATTGCCAGTCGGCACAACTTTCCCTGAAGGGGGTCCCCATGGCCACAGATGTTGAGGCGTCCGTTACGCACGTGGACGCGCACAAAGAATCAATCGTCGCCAGCCTATCCGAGCTGGTTGCCATTCCAAGTATTTCGACGCTCGCCGAGCACCGCGAAGATATCGAACGCGCTGCGGCGTGGTTACAGACGCACATGCAGTCGATCGGCCTTGAGAACGCGCAGACGATGCAGACGGGTGGCAATCCGGTTGTTTACGCCGATTGGCTGCATGCAGGCCCCGACAGACCAACCGTGCTCGTTTATGGACACTACGATGTGCAACCGGTAGACCCGCTGGACGAGTGGGATACGTCTCCGTTCGAGCTGACGGCGCGCGACGACTATCTCTACGCGCGCGGCGCCACCGATATGAAGGCGCAGGTCGTTGCGGTGCTGGCGGCGCTTGCTGCGCTCGGCAAGCACGGCGGCATTCCGCTCAACGTGAAGATACTCGTGGAGGGCGAGGAAGAAATCGGTTCGCCGCATCTGGGCGATTTCATCATGGCGAACAAAGACTTGCTGGCGGCCGACTTTTCACTCAATCCGGATTCCGGCATGACGCGCGCCGACCGCCCTTCGATCGTCTACGGCCTGCGCGGCCTGGCTTACTTCGAGCTTTGGGTTCACGGCCCGGCGCAAGATTTACACTCCGGCGTTTTCGGGGGCGCAGTGCACAACCCCGCGCAAGTTCTGGCCGAGCTGGTAGCCGGCATGCACGACGAACACGGGCGCGTCACGCTGCCGGGGTTCTACGACAAGGTTCGCAGGATGTCGGATGAAGAGCGGTCCGCGCTCGCGCATTCCTCGCTCACCGACGAACAGATTCGGACCATGGGCGGCAACCCACCCGCGCTATTCGGGGAGGAAGGGTTCTCCGCATCAGAGCGGATCGGTGCGCGCCCCACTCTCGAGATCAACGGCCTGCTGGCCGGGTTTACGGGTCAGGGTGCGAAGACCGTCCTCCCGGCTCGCGCCATGGCTAAGATTTCGATGCGGCTGGTGCCGCACCAGGACCCGGCCGAGGTAGAGACGCAACTGCGCGCGTATCTTGCGCGGCGCGCCCCGGAGAGCGTCACGTGGGAACTCACGGAGATGGTGCACGGTCCGGCGGTCCTCGTCGAACGCGATTCGCCGGCCGTCCGGGCAGCGCATGCCGCGCTCGCTGCGACTTTCGGCGTCGAACCTTATTACCGACTGGAGGGCGGCAGCATCCCGGTAGTAAGCTTGTTCCAGGACCTCCTGCAAATGGAAACCGTTCTCATGGGATTCGCGCTACCCGACGACGCCATGCACGCCCCCAACGAGCGCGTACACGCGCCCACCTTCTTTCGCGGCATCGAGGCGCACATCCGGTTTCTGGCAAGTGCAGCGCATGTAAAGAATTGAGACTGAACCGAAAAACCTTGTCAGCGATTTCGGCGCATGATATAATCTCATCGTCG
>JBHHUI010000399.1:0-3693 GCA_046753805.1 Anaerolineales bacterium | reverse complement strand
TACGGCCCGCTGGCGCTCGCTGCTACCAGCGTCATGTACGAGGGCGTACCGGGCTATCCAGACCCCGGCCGGGCGTGGCGCATCGCCGAGCGACTCAACGTCAACATCTTCCATACTGCGCCGACGACGGTGCGTATGTTGCGCAAGGCCGGCCCCGACGAGCCGCAAAAATACAACTACAAATTCAAGCACATGACGACCGTGGGCGAGCCGATCGAGCCGGAAGTATGGCGCTGGTACTATAAAGTCGTTGGCAAAGGGCAGGCCGTCATCGTTGACACGTGGTGGCAGACAGAGACGGGCGGTTTTCTGTGCAGCACGATGCCCGCTTTGCACGCCATGAAGCCCGGCAGCGCCGGCCCCGGTGTGCCGGGCATCCACCCTGTCATTTACGACGAGGACGGCCAGGAGATTCCACCGGGCTCGAATAAAGCCGGCAACATCTGCATCCAGAACCCGTGGCCCGGCCAGTTCCAGACCATCTGGGGCGACCACGATCGCTACGTGGAAACCTATTTCGCCAAGTACAACAAAGACCCTCACAGCAAGGACTGGCGCGATTGGCCGTACTTCCCCGGCGACGCCGCCATGCAGGCCGCCGACGGCTACTACCGCATCCTTGGCCGCGTGGACGACGTGATCAACGTGGCCGGGCATCGACTCGGCACGAAGGAGCTTGAGTCGGCCTGCCTCCTCGTAAACGAGATCGCCGAAGCAGCGGTCGTGCCGGTCGCGGACGAACTCAAAGGCCGCGTGCCGGACATCTATGTCTCGTTGAAACCCGGCGTCGATCCAAGCGCGGCGATCTCGGAAGCGGTCGTGGGTGCGATCGAGGAAACAATTGGCAAGATCGCGCGTCCCCGCCATGTGTGGATCGTACCCGACATGCCGAAGACGCGTTCCGGCAAGATCATGCGCCGCGTGTTGGCGTCGATCTCTAATGGCGCCGACGTGGGCGATGTGACAACGCTCGCCAATCCCGAAATTGTGGAGCAAATCCAGGCCATGGAACGGGAAGGCTAGGAGGCCTTCCGCCCGTGCCGGATGACCCGCAGAGACTTCGCAGTTTCGGCGGGTCTTTTCGATCTAGACAAACTCACGCTACAGGAGACATCTAAGATGGGCCAATGGGTTCGACTGTTCGAAGAGGGGGATCGCACGATGGTGGATGTGCTCGGGGGTAAGGGCGCGGGTTTGGCGGAAATGTCGCGCGCCGGATTGCCGGTGCCGCCGGGCTTCACGATCACGACAGCTGCTTGCCGCGCGTATTATGAGAACGACAAGCTCTTTCCAGAAGGCATGTGGTCGGAGAGCAAGGCCGCTCTGCAGGCGGTCGAAGCGCGCACTGGCAAACGCTTTGGCGATGCCGCCAACCCACTGCTGGTCTCTGTGCGTTCCGGCGCGCCGGTATCCATGCCGGGTATGATGGACACCGTCCTCAACCTGGGCCTGAATGCCGAGACCCTGCGTGGGCTGGCCGATCTGACCGGCGACGAACGCTTCGCCTGGGACGCCTACCGCAGATTGGTGCAGATGTTTGGCGAGATCGTGTTCGGCGTACCGCGCGACAAACTTGACCGGGCGACCGGCCGCGCGCCGGTCGCCGATATGGACCTGCCTGCGCTCCAGGCGCTCGTCGAGCGTCTCAAAGAGATCATTTTCGGTGAAGTGCGCAGCGAAGTGCCTGAGGACCCCGAAGAGCAATTGCGCCAGGCCATCGCGGCTGTGTTCGACTCGTGGATGAACCGCCGGGCGGTGGACTACCGCCGCCTCAACCGCATCCCCGATGCGATGAATACCGCCGTCAACGTACAGGCGATGGTGTTCGGCAACGCCGGCGGGGATTCCGGCACCGGCGTGGCGTTCACGCGCAACCCGAGCTCCGGCGAGCCGGAACTCTACGGCGAGTTCCTCATCAATGCTCAAGGGGAGGATGTGGTGGCCGGGCTGCGTACGCCGCTGCCCATTTCGCGCATGGCGGAGCAATTGCCGGAAGCCGCCGCACAACTGCACGATATCGCGCGGCGGCTTGAAGCGCACTACCGCGACATGCAGGATGTGGAATTCACGGCCGAGCGCGGCCGGCTGTGGATGTTGCAGACGCGCACCGGCAAGCGTACGGGCCGGGCAGCTACGCGCATTGCGGTTGACCTTGTCAACGAGGGTCTGATCACGCGGGAAGCAGCCGTGCAGCGTGTTGCGCCTGAGATGCTGGAGCAGCTGCTGCACCCCGTCGTAGACCCGGCCGCAGACCCGACGTGCCTTGCCACTGGGTTGCCCGCTTCGCCGGGCGCAGCCACCGGACGGGTTGTCTTCGCCGCCGACGAGGCTGAGGCGCGCACGGAGGCCGGCGAGCAAGTGGTACTGATCCGTCATGAGACCAACCCGGATGACTTCCACGGTATGGTGGCTGCGCAGGCCATCGTCACGGCGCGCGGCGGCGTTACCTCGCATGCGGCCGTCGTCGCGCGCGGCATGGGCAAGTGCTGCGTCGTCGGCTGCGACGCGCTCAAGATCGATTACGGCCAGCAGTTGTTCACTGCCAACGGTCACACGGTATCGAGCGGCGACTGGATCACCGTCGATGGCAATAGCGGCGAGGTATTTCTGGGCCGCGTACCGACGATTGAACCGCAGTTGGACGAATGTTACGACACGGTCATGCAGTGGGCCGACGAGTATCGCCGCCTCGGCGTGCGCGCGAACGCCGATACCCCGGCCGACGCGGCGACCGCCCGCCGGTTTGGCGCGCAGGGCATCGGCCTGTGTCGCACCGAGCACATGTTCTTTGAGGGTGAACGCATTCACGTGATGCGCGAGATGATCATGTCGCCGAACGCCGTCGCGCGGGCGGAGGCGCTCGCCAAACTCGAACCGCTGCAAACGCGCGATTTTGAAGGCATCTTTCGCGCCATGGATGGCTATCCGGTGACCATCCGCCTGCTCGATCCGCCGTTGCACGAGTTCCTGCCGCCCAGAGAGGAGACCGTGCTCGCGATCACAGACCTGAAACTAAAGCTGCGCCTGGCGAGTCAGATCGCGGAGATCGACGCGCTCTTGCAGGAGATCAACGATAAGGAGTCCGTGCTGGCGCAGATCAACCGGCTGGCGGAAGCGAATCCGATGCTCGGCCATCGCGGTTGCCGGCTGGGCGTCATCTATCCAGAGGTGACCGCGATGCAGGCGCGCGCGATCTTCACGGCTGCCGTGCAGTGCGCGCAGGACGCCGTGCAGGTGATGCCAGAGGTGATGATCCCGCTCGTGGCCTATATGGAGGAATTCAAATCGCAGGAAGACATTGTGCGCAGTGTGGCCGAGGAGGTCTTTGCCAGTTATGGGCTGCGTGTCGAGTATGCTGTGGGCACGATGATCGAGCTACCGCGTGCGGCATTGCGCGCAGACGAGATCGCCACGGGCGCCGAGTTCTTCTCATTTGGGACGAACGATCTCACGCAAACGACGCTCGGGCTCAGCCGGGACGACTCGGCGCGGTTTTTACCGGGATACGTGCAGCGTGGAATTCTGGCCGACGATCCGTTCCAGACGCTGGATGTGCGTGGGGTGGGGGAACTGGTGGAGTTGGGTGTTACGCGCGGGCGCGCGACGCGGCCCGATCTGAAGGTCGGCATCTGCGGCGAGCACGGCGGCGACCCGCGCTCGGGGGCGTTCTTACACAGCGCGGGGGTGGACTAC
>JBHHUI010000398.1:0-3695 GCA_046753805.1 Anaerolineales bacterium | reverse complement strand
CCAGACGCGACGAGACCGAGACGGGCGTTGCGCGTCGACACGGTGATCGCGTTCAGCCCGTTGGCGGCGGCGAATCGGCGGGCAGCCTCCAGCCGTCCTTCGAGAATTTCGCGCTCCTGGTGGAGGCTGTAGGGGGCGAGCAGCGCCGGGTTCTGCGTGTGCTGCCACGGCGCCCCGTTGTACTCGAAACCGGGGTCGGCGATCTGGATGCGTTCCGGTGCGACCTCGGCGGTGCCATAGCCGTCGGCGATGTCGGTGACGATCTTAAAGCCCACCCACGAGCCGCTGTAACGCGATAACTCAAAACCGAGCCGCCCGTAGTCGATCACCTCCTGAATGTTGCCGGGGTACAGTGTGGGCATGTGCATGTCGTACAGCGCGATTTCGGATTGCGACGGCACGGTGGACGATTTGGCAATCGGATCGTCGCCCGCCAGCGCGAGCACGCCGCCATGGCGGCCGACGCCGGTAAAGTTGGCGTGCCGGAAGGCGTCGCCGCTGCGGTCTACGCCCGGCCCTTTGCCGTACCACATGCCGAGCACGCCGTCGTATTTGGGCTGGGGGAGCAGGTTGGCGATCTGGCTGCCGAAGACCGCCGTCGCACCCAGGTCTTCGTTCACCCCCGGCACAAAGACGACTTCGTGGTCGCGCAACAGTTTCTGGCTGCGTTGCAGCGTGAGGTCGATGCTGCCCAACGGCGAGCCGCGATAGCCGGAAATGAAGGTGGCCGTGCGCAGTCCTTTGCGGGCATCGGCGCGATGTTGGTCAAGCGGCAGGCGCACCAGCGCTTGAATGCCCGATAGGATGATCGTGCCTTCCTCTTGCAGGTACTTGCTGTCGAGCGAGAAGTGATGCGGGTTTGTCACTTGGACGTGTCCTATGTTGGCGATGATTCGCCACGAATGCGCCAGGTAGCAGCTTGCTGTTGGCGGTTGGCCCTCACCCCCAAACCCCCTCTTCCGCCTGGCGGGAGAGGGGGAGCCGGAGCGTAGTGACGGCGGGGGTGAGGACGTGGCGTGTAAACCTATCCAATCTCCCGTAGGAAATCGTCCACCATGCGCGCCTGGTCGTACTCGGGCGCCCACCCCCATTCCGCGCGCGCACGGGAGTCGTCCAGCGGGCGCAGCAGCTTGTCCAGCAGCGGCTGCAGTTCACGATTCGGATCGAACGAGATCTGCGCCCCCGGCACTTTAGTCCGCACCAGGTCGGCCAGCTCTCCGGCGGTCGCCATCGGCTCGACGCCGTTGACCAAGTAGTTGACTGTCTTGATCTGCTCCATCTCTGGTTGCGTGATCTGCAGCGCGGCGCGCGCAGCGTCTTTATAATACAGCACCGGCACGCGTGTGCTCGGATCGACCGTGATGGTGAACGGCTCCCCGCGCCCGCATTCTTCGATGACCCACGACGTGTATTGCACCACCCCGGGCGTGTGCACGCCCGGCCCCACAATGGACGGGTAGCGGAGGCCGCGGAAGTCCAGCCCGTATTTGCGCCGGTAGAACAGCCCCGTCAACTCCCCGAATACTTTGGTCGCGCCGTAAAAGAGAGCGGGGCGCTGTAGCGTGTTGTCGCTGATGATGTCGTCTTCGATGTCGCCGCCGTACACACCGATGCTGCTCGCAAACACAACCTGCCGTACGTCAAACAGCCGCGCCGCTTCGAGCACGTGAAAGGTACCCAGCACATTCGCCTGCATGGCCGCCGGCGGGTCGGCGTCCGAAGGGATCGACAGCATGGCCCCGAAGTGGAAGATCGTGTCGGGCCGCGCTTGCTTAACCGCGTCGAGGACGTGACTGAAGACGCCCAGGTCGCCGCGCTGGAAGCGGACGCGGTCGGCCACGTCCGACAGGCGGGCTGTGTTGGCGCTGCGGTGAAATACGGTCACCTCCGCGTCCGTCGCCAGCAGCTGCTTGACCACCTCCGCGCCGATAAAACCGTTTCCGCCCGTTACAAGTGCGCGCACGATCGTCTCCTTGGTTCAGGTTCGGTACGCTGATTCACGCAGAACATCAGCGTTTATCAGCATCCCATTCTTCCGGATGAGTTTCACGCACTTGGTACATGCGTCGTCGTTACGTCGGTGAGCAGCCGCCCGTCCGGCCCGGTCACGACGGTCTTACACACGCGAGCCCGCCAAGCGTCTCTCGACGATACGCCGGGCTGCTGCTTCGGTGCTGACGCCCTCTTCGTCCGCAACTTGAAAAATGCGTCGGAGCGTGTCGCCTATAGATTCAAGCCGCGCCTCGGCCGCCGCGCGCGAATGGCCTTCGCGCTCCATTAGCACGGCTACCATCGCGCCGCCGATGTTGATTGCGAAGTCGGGCGCGTAGAGAATGCCGCGCGCGCGCAACCGCTCGGCGTCGTCCGGTGTTGCAAGCTGGTTGTTCGCGCCGCCGGCGACGGCGCGACAGCGCAGGCGCGGGATCGTGTCGCGGTTGAGCGCGCCGCCCAGCGCGCACGGCGCAAAGATGTCGCAGTCTGTGTCGAACACCGCCTCGGGGTCGATGCGTTCAATCCCCTCGCGCAGCACAGCGGCGAGGGCCTGCTCGTCCACGTCGCTGACGAGCACGGTCGCTCCGGCTGTCGTCAGGTGACCGATCAGCGGGCGCCCCACGCTGCCGGCGCCCTGCACCAGTACGATCCGGCCTTTCAACGCCGGCGCGCCGAATGCACGTTCGCAGGCCGCCTGTATTCCGTAGAAGACGCCCAGCGCCGTCGCCGGGCCGGTATCGCCGGAGCCGCCCGCCTCGACGGTGCGGCAAAATACGTGCGGCGCGCCGGTTTCCGCGATCACGTCCATGTCGCGGTCGGAGGTGCCAACGTCCGGCCCGGTCTCGAAAAAGCCGCCCAGTTGCTTCAGCAGCGCGCCGTAGCGTCGCAGCAAGCCGGGGCGCGCGGCCGGATCGAACGCCGTGGGCAGCGCGATCACGCCTTTGCCGCCCCCACGTTGCAGCCCGGCCAGCGCAAGTTTGTGCGTCATCCCGCGCGCCAGGTTGTGTGCATCGTGGACGGCTTCCGCCAGGCTGGCATAGTGTTTCATGCGCGTGCCGCCGGAGGGCGTACCGAGGTGCGAGGAATGGACTGCAATGATGATGTGGGCGCCCGTCGTTGGGTCGCGGTGGATGAGGGTTGTCTCACCTTCCCAGGATTCGACCAGCGCTTCAACCGAGGGCATAGCGTTGATTCAGCCCCAGAATGCAGGAATTGTCAAGAATGACTGAACAGCCGAACAGCCAACGAGCGCATTGCCCGAAGAAACCCGAATTACTATTTGCATTCTATGCGGGCGTGCTGTATACCCCTGATGCAAGGTGAACAAGCCTATGCGACTAAATAGGTTGATATTGATTTTGGCCGCCGCTACGCTTGCGTGTCGGGCGAGTGGGCGGCTAACCCCAACATCTCCGCCGTCAGCTCCCCCGACATCCGTCCCGGCGACCCCTGCACTTGCAGCCACACCAACCGGACCCCCGTCCACTCCATCGCAGCCCTCACCCACGCCTACGACGGTCGATACCCCCACGTCTGCGCCGGTTGTTCCCCCTACGGAAGCAGCCAGCCCGACGCCGGAAGCCATCGCTGTAACGCCGGGCACATTCGATGTTACGTATCAAAGCAACGGATTAGACTTGCCCGCCACGCTCTGTGTGCCGGACCTGCCCGGGCCGTTGCCAGCTGTCGTGTATAACCACGGT
>JBHHUI010000397.1:0-3695 GCA_046753805.1 Anaerolineales bacterium | reverse complement strand
GGTTAGGGAAATGTGGGGTGCTAACCAGAAAACCAATCCCCAAATCCCCCCGAAAGCCCCGCTATGGTGTGTTCGGGCTGGGTAGTTACCTTGGTTGAAACACTCTTTCAAAACGGGAGGGGACACGTCGAAGGCTCTGCTGCTAAAATCGATCACGGATACAGCACGCCAACCTGCGCGGCGTGACACGAATCCGATTACCCTGAAAGGACGGCGCTCGACAGCATGCTGGCATGGCGGCAACTCCCTCTGTCCGAACGTATCCGCTGGCTCCGCTATTTCTTGCCGCCGGCGCTCGCGGTGGTGGTTGTGATCTATCAACTCGGCGTCGCCCGCACCCTGGCGGAGACATACGGCCACGCCATTCACTACACAGTTGAAATTGCGTTTTACAGCCTGACCGGACCAGCGGTGAGCTGGCTGACGCTGGTATGGGTCGAGCGCGGCGTGCGAGAGCGAGAGGTATTGGAACGGCAGGTGCGCGCGCGCACCCAGCAGCTCGCCGGCCTGACCGCCGCCTCGGCGGACGCGATCTTCAGCCTCGACAGCGCCGGGCGGATCGCGTCGTGGAATGCCGGCGCGCAGCGCATGCTCGGGTATGCCGAAGATGAAGTCGTGGGGCGCGGGCTGGACGAGTTGTTGCCCGCAGCGGCTGAACTGGCGCGCCGGCTCGCGGTAGAGGGTGTTGTGCAAGACTTTGAAACGCTCGCCCGCACCAGCGATGGCCAGACGGTAACGGTCGACCTGTCGCAGACGCGCATGCCGGAGGCCGCTGACGGCTCGCCGATCAGTCTGATCATCATGCGCGATGTGACCGCTCGACGCGAGCGGGCTGCTATTGTGGAAGAGGAGCGCGCCCGCATTGCCCGCGACCTGCATGATAGCGTAGCGCAGACGCTTTATTTTCTGGCTCTGAAGGCGGACCAGAATTATCAGCAGGTTGCGACACAACCGGCCGAGGTGGCTGCCGACCTCGACGAAATGGGCAAGCAAATTCGCGCTGTAATCCGAGAGGTACGACGAACCGTCTTCGCCCTGCGCGCGCTGGATTGGTCGGAAGGCGGCTTTTTACCCGCGCTCGAAAGATTCGTGTCCGAATTCGCCGAGCAGGTCGGCTGGCTGGCGACGTTCGAAGCCGCGCCGCTATCAGCGCCGGTACCCTTACGCCTGGAGCCAACCATATTCCGGCTGGTGCAGGAGTCATTGAATAATGTCGCCAAACACGCCGGAGCGCGTCGAGTCGCAGTGCGCCTGCATCACGCTGTCGACCCGGCGTGCCTGATCCTTTCCGTGCGCGATGACGGCAGCGGTTTTGATCCCGCCGCCGTCAATGGTGGATTCGGCCTCGTTCAGATGGGACAGCGTGTTGAAACGCAGGGGGGACATCTCCACGTGGAAAGCCAGCCCGGCCAGGGTACGATCATCACGGCAGAGTTTCCCCTGAAGAACGCGCGATGACAGACATACGCATCTTGCTGGCCGACGATCACAACGTACTGCGCCAGGGCATGGCGCAGGTGTTGGAGCAGCAAAGCGACATGACCGTGGTGGCTCAAGCAGCCAACGGCGTCGAAGCCCTGGAAATGGCGCAGAAGTACCGGCCCTCCATCGCGCTGCTCGACATCAATATGCCGGAAATGGATGGCGTGACAGCCGCCCGGCGTATCGCCGCCGCCCTGCCTGCGACGGGCATCATCATTTTGACCATGTACCGCCGTGACGACTATGTATTCGAAGCCATCAAAGCCGGCGCCAGCGGTTATCTATTGAAGGAAGCAAAACTGGATGATTTGCTGGCCGCCATTCGGGCCGTGGCGCGCGGCGAGGCCGTGCTGGACCCGGCCATCGCGGGGCGGGTGTTAGCAGAATTTCGGAGTGGGCGCACAGGCACGCCGCCCAACACGAAGAGTGACCTTGCCGAGCGAGACTTGGAAATTCTACGCCTGCTTGCCCAGGGGCTGTCGAACCAGGAAATCGGCAACCAATTGCAAATTTCCGAGAAAACGGTCCGCAATCGACTCTCGCTGGTATTCCGCGCTCTCCATCTGGCAAATCGCACACAGGCCGCGTTGTATGCGCTGCGCGAAGGGCTGCTGGACGATGAGCACGACGGTTGATCGTCTGGACGAATTAATCGTTCCCGTTCGGCGCGCGACCCATCACGCGAACGACCGACGCGGCCCCGGGTTGCTCGTGCATAACCGCGACGACGAATAATACCGTCGCGGCACTCGCCACGCCCATCAGCACGGCGTAAACCACTAGCGCACTGCCCCCCACCCGCGTTACAACATTGTTGAACGCCGCATGCAGCCCGGACGCAAGCATCAGACCCACTCCAAACAGGATGACGCTGGTTTGACGGGTGGGCTGCGTCGGGCGCCAGCTTAACGCCATCCCCACACCGGCGCTGGCTGACGCCTGCACGAGGTTTGTCGACAGCACGCGCACCACCATCGCGGTCACGCCGATTGTCGCCGCAGGATCGAAAGTGATGTATTGAAAATTTTCGATCACGGCGAATCCAATGCCGACGGCAAACCCAAAGGTGGCCCCCTCCCCCACGTGGGTAAGCTTACGGCGACACGCAAGGTAGACAAGCACAAGCGCCTTGAGGCTTTCCTCGGTGATCGGGGCCGAAACCCGCATCATTGTATTGTGGTCTGTCAGCCCACCATGCACGACCGCCGGGTTGATGTAGGTTGCCAGGCCAAGCGCTACGGCGCCCCATACGAAGCACACGAGCACCCATCGATATGTACCCGGACAATGCCCGGTGTATCGATACATTGCGAACAGTGCAAGCGTGGGAGACAGTACGGCGATAGCAGGTACGAAGAGCGTCATGCGCCCAGTTTAGGTCGGTCCAATGCGAGCGGAAAGCAGCCAAAGTCATCTGTCCCGAGGACAAATGTCCCGAATTTCACCGTACACGGCCGGAATCTTCCCGCCAAGTCAGGAAAACCTACACTCCCGTCCCCCAACAAGAGAAGGTATGTTAACCGCAGGCGCATCTAAAAGAACCGGAGGGAGTAGACATGAACCGAAGAATCCTATACACATTCGTCGTGGCGTCCATTGCTGGAGCGATTGTCCTTGCAGCCTGCGGGCCTTCATCATCCGAATCCGCCGGGAACTCCGAACTCGTCGGAGCTGCCGGGCATCAGGAGGCGGCGGGAACCGCGGACGAGCATGCGGCAACAGACGAGCACGGCAGCGGCGATGAACACGGTGAAGCGCCGCTGCATTCGCCGGAAGACCATATGGCCGGCATGCACAATGTGCCGGAAGAGGCAGCCGCCGTGCCCAATCCGATCGCAGCCTCCGACGAAAGTATTGCGGCCGGCGCGGAACTGTTCGCAACCAATTGTGCGATCTGCCATGGCGAGAATGGCGAGGGCGACGGCCCGGCGGCGGCTAGCCTGGACCCGAAGCCGGCGGACCTGCATGCCGACCACGTTCAGAGCCTCACCGACGGCGGTTTGTTCTACATCATCAGTCACGGCAAGCCCGATACGCCGATGCCGGCCTGGGAAAATGTGCTCGCGGAGAATGAACGCTGGCATGTAATCAATTTCCTGCGCACGTTCGGCGAGTAACCCGTCGTGCACCAAATACAACACCATTGCATGGCCGGTTCATTTCACGTTTTTGGCCGAAAGGTGACTGGCACTTGAGCATCAAAGAATCTGTCC
>JBHHUI010000396.1:0-3696 GCA_046753805.1 Anaerolineales bacterium | reverse complement strand
GGAGAACGCCATTGAGGAAGCAGCCCTGATGCGGCTGCAGGACGAGCTGACGCAGTTCCGCCAGAGCTACACCAGCCTGTTGCAGAGCTTTGAGAGCATTCGCCTGGCCGAGTCGCAGTCGATCAGCAATGTCATCATCGTCGAACCGGCGCAGGTACCGGACGCCCCCGTCCGACCGCGCACCCTGCTCAACACCGCCCTGGCGGCCGTCGTCGGGCTGATGCTGGCCGTCGGCGTGGTCTTCCTGATCGAGTACCTGGACGACAGCATCCGCTCGCCCGACCAGGTGTTGGCGGCGCTGGGCGTGCCGGTCGTCGGCGTGGTGGCGCGCGTGGATGGCATGTCGGAACATCTGATGCCGATCGCGCGCGAGCAGCCGCGCTCGCCGGTGGCTGAGGCCTATCGCGGGCTGCGCACCAATATCCAGTTCGCCGGCGTGGACAAACCTATCAAGATGCTCCTGGTCACCAGCGCCGGACCGGCCGAAGGCAAGACGACCACGGCGGCGAATCTGGCCGTCGTCATGGCGCAGGCCGGCCTGCAGGTGACGCTCGTCGACGCCGATCTGCGCCGGCCCGGATCGCACCGTATGTTCGGGCGGCCCAACCGCAACGGCCTGACCGATCTCATGTTGAAGTCGACTAACGGGATGGAAGGGGTGTTGCAGGAAACCGGCGTCAACAACCTGAACCTGGTGGCCTCCGGCACGATCCCACCGAACCCGTCGGAGTTGCTGGGGTCCCAGAAGATGGCCGCTATCCTGCAAGATTTTGCGGAAATGTGTGACATGGTCATCGTCGATTCCCCGCCGGCGTTGGCCGTGACGGACGCCGTCGTGCTCTCGCGCGCGGTCGACGGCGTGCTGCTGGTGGTGGACAGCGGCACGACGTCCATCGGAGCGGCCGCGCAGAGCAAAGCGCAGCTCGACCAGGTTGGGGCGCAGGTATTGGGCGTCGTCCTGAATCGCGTCACAGCGCGCCGCGGCGGCTACTACTACGAATATTACTCCGGGCGCTACTATTCTGCGGATGGCGACCGTGCTTCCAACGGCAAGCGCCGGCTGCGCGGTCGCAAGCCGGAACCCGCCGCGCCGGCTTCGGAAGCCAAGCTCGCACAGGAGTAATGCCGGCCGTGGAGGCCCGCGTCTGCGTGATCGAGGCCAACCCCACCATGGCCGCGCTGCTGCAGAGCCTTGTGCAGCGTATGCGCGGCGTCACCTGCAGCAAAGTGCTGGCAAACGTGGCTGCATTTGAAGCCCAACACGCGGCGGTTGACGCCGACGTGCTCCTGCTCGGGCTGCCGGTTGAACAGACGGACGGGCCGGCTGCGATCCGTTGCCTGCGTGGGGCGCAGCCCCAAACACCGCTGATCGTATTGCCTCTCTTCTGGGAAGACGCCCTCGAGTCTGCGCTGCGCGCTGCCGGCGCCGACGACTGCGTCCATAAGACCGACCTGGCTTTCGGCCTGGCGCCCGCCATTCGGCGCGCTTTGAACGGGGCCGGAGCGACCGGGTGAGCGCCGACGCCGCTCGCGAAATGGTGGGCGAGCTGAAGCGCGTGCTCGAACGAGCAGCGGATCCAGCGCAACTCGATCGGCATCCGTGGGCGCTGGAGCTGGCGAATGGCGCCAATCCACCCGGCCAGTTGCTCGTTTGTGCGCTGCGCGACCTCTTCCGCGAGATGATGCCCAGCGTGCCGCCGCGGCGCGGCAAACGCCTCGACACACAGTGGGGCCAGTTTGGGCTGTTGGCCGCCCTCTATTTTGCGCCGCTGGAATTCGGCGCCGTGCGCCCCGCCTCGCTGCGCGATGCCTGGGGCCGTATCGATCAGGTCATCCCGTTGTACGTGTTCGGCCGGCCCGATCACGAAGTCGCGCCCGCCGAGCTGGCCCGCTACCGGCTGATCGGCGACGAAGTCGAGACGGCGCCCACGAGCACCACCAGCGATTGGCACGTGAAGGGCCTCGAGCGATTGGCGCAGCTCTTCCTGGCGCGACTGCAGCACTTGCGCACCCAGGCGGCTGCCGCCCCCCCGGCGCGTCCGGCCCGGCGCTCGCTACGGAGCGCCGCCCGCCGCCTGTGGCCGGCCGGGGCGCTGCTTCTGCTCGCACTGGGACTCTGGGGTGCGCACCTGGCCTGGCTGGCAACGCGCGTCGCGCGCAGCCTGGGCGAGTTGGAGAGCCTGACTATGGCTGAACTGGACCCGCAGCAGTTGGCGGCCGCCGGGCCGGAACTGGCTGCGCTGCGGCGCGACGCGCAAGCGCTGCGCGCCCGCGCGCGGCCGTTCTTGTGGTTTGCGCCCGTATTGGGCTGGCTGCCGGTCTACGGCCCGGACCTGGCTGCCGCGCGCCCGTTGCTCGACCTGACGGCCGAGGTGGCTGCAGCCGCGGACGCCGCCTATGCAGCGGGCTTGCCGCTCTGGGAAGCCACACAAGCGCCGGGCGGCCGCCCGGCTGTGCCGGAACTGGCGGCGCTGCTGGTGGCAGCGGAACCTGAATTTGCCTCGGCGCAGCGCGCGCTGGAAGCGGCCGGGGTTGCCCGCGCGGCCGTAGGCGACGCTGCGCGTCTGTCGCCCCGCACACAAGCGCGCCTCACAAGGCTGGACCGCTGGCTGCCGCTTTTCCAGGACGGCGTGGCGGCGGCCGTAGCCGCGCCGCGGCTGCTGGGCGCGGCCGGCGCGGGCCCCCAGACGTATCTGGTGCTGCTACAAAACGAAGACGAACTGCGCGCCACCGGCGGGTTCATCACGGCCATCGGCGTCGTCACGGTCGAGCAGGGTGAGATCACATCGTACGCGGTGGAAGATTCGTACGCGCTCGACGACCCCACGCGACCCACCTTCGCGCCGCCCTGGCAGCTGCAGGCCTACATGAACGGCGGGCTGTGGTGGCTGCGCGACGCCAATTGGTCGGCGGATTTCCCCACCACCGCCGCGTGGGCGGAGCGCATGTACACCTATGCGCGCTTGCACGCCGTGGACGGCGTCGTCGCGCTCGATCAAGAGGCGGTGCGGTTGCTGGTCGACGCCGTCGGGCCGCTGCCGGTCGAAGGAGCTTCCGAGCCGATCACGGGCGCCAACCTGATCGCCTACATGCGCGCTGCCAAAGACCCTTCCCAGTGTGGCGGCCTCGACCCGGCGCTGCGCGCCGAATGTAAGTCATTCCTGGGACCGCTGGCGCAGGCGCTCGTGGCGCGGCTGGACGCTGATTTCGACTGGCGCGCCCTGCTATCGGCCGGGCAGCGGTTGCTCGCCGAGCGGCACGTCCTGTTGCAGTTCGACGACCCGGCGGCGGCGGCCCTGCTGGCGGCGCGCGGCTGGGACGGCGCGCTACGCCCCCCTGCCCCGGCTGGACGCGGGGGGGCGGGCGACTTCTTGATGGTCGTCGATTCCAACCTGGGTTTCAACAAGGTTAATGCTCTGGTACGCGCCGAGTTGACCTACGCGGTTGACCTGTCCCAGCCGGCTGCGCCGCAAGCAAGCCTGGTCGTTACGCACTACAACGATGCCTCGCCCGTCCCGGCCTGCGTGCACGCCGTACCCGATTACGGCGCGGAACAGACCTACGCCGACCTGACGAACGGCTGTTACTGGAACTATCTGCGCGTGTATACGCTCGCGCAGGCCGAATTGCTGCAGGCCGAGCCGCACGCGGTTCCGGGAGCGCAGCTGCTGCTGGGTGAGCCGGTGCCGGCGCGCG
>JBHHUI010000395.1:0-3708 GCA_046753805.1 Anaerolineales bacterium | reverse complement strand
AACGTGCCGGCGCCGACATGATCCTTACCTACTGGGCGAAGGACGCGGCGGCGTGGCTGGCGGCTGAAATGATGAATGCAGAATGATGAATCAGGGAGTAAGGAGTCGGGAGTAGGAAGTAGGGGGAGCGCGTGAAGGCGTGAAAACGTGCGAACGTTCCAATGTGCAAACGCAACATGCAATACGCAATACGCAATACGCAACACGACATAGGAAAGAACTATGCCTAATCTCAAATCCAAAAGCAGAAATCCAAAATCGAGCTATCCACCGCCACGGCTGGTCTTTTGGGAGACGACCGCCGGCTGCAATTTGAAGTGTGTGCATTGCCGGCGACTCGATGTGGCCGACCAGCTCGTGCCGCAGGACCTGACGACAGCGGAATCGTTCAAACTGATTGACGACATCGCCGCGTTTGCCCGACCGATCTTCGTCCTCTCCGGCGGCGAGCCGCTGTTCCGGCCCGACATCTTCGACATCGCCCGTTATGCCACGGCAAAGGGCTTGACCGTTGCCCTGGCCACAAACGCAACGATGATTGACGACACGGTCGCCGGCGAGATTGTGGATAGCGGAATCCGGCGGGTCAGCGTTTCGTTCGACGGGCCGAACGCCGCCGTACACGACGCCTTCCGCGCCATTTCCGGCGCGTTCGAGGCCAGTGTGGCCGCCGTGCGCCACTTGAGGGCACGCGGCATGGAAGTACAGATCAACACGACCGTGGCCAATCACAACGTCGAGGACATGGAGGCGATGTTGGCGCTGGCCAAAGCGTTGGACGCTATCGCCCTACACCTGTTCCTGCTCGTGCCGGTCGGCTGCGGGGTGGAGATCGCCGAGGATGCGCAGATTTCGGCGCAGCAGTACGAGGCGGTGCTGAACTGGATGTACGACCGCGAAATGGACAGCGGCCTGCAATTGAAGGCCACCTGCGCGCCGCACTACTTCCGCATTGCCCGCCAGCGGCAGGTTGAAGAGCGCCGGCTGGGAATCGCGCGCGACCTGCCGGCCAGTCACGCCCGCCAGAAGGCCGCCGGCCATCCGGGGGGCAACGGCGGGGGACATCCAGGCGGTCACCCTTCGATGCACACGATGACGAAGGGGTGTCTGGCGGGGACGGGTGTCTGCTTCGTCTCGCACAAAGGGCAGGTCTTCCCCTGCGGTTACCTGCCGCTGGAGGCCGGCAACGTGCGTGAACAAAACTTTCACGAGATCTGGGAGAACGCCTCGCTCTGGACCCAATTGCGCGACACGTCCCACCTGGGAGGAAAGTGCGGCTTGTGCGAGTTCCGCAACATCTGTTCCGGCTGTCGCGCCCGCGCCTACGGCATGACCGGCAACTTCCTGGACGAGGAGCCGTTTTGCACGTACGAACCCTCTCGATTTTAGATTTTGGATTGGGGATTTTGGATTGTTGGGAGGTCGTTGTTGAATCTGGAGGAGCAGTTCAAGTTTCGGACGAAACAGTTGGCTTTGCGTGTGATTCGGTTGGTTGATGCGTTGCCGAGGAGCAGAAGTGCCGATGTTGTTGGCCGGCAACTGTTGCGTTCTGCCACCTCAGTCGGAGTAAACTATCGAGCCGCTTGTCGAGCAAAGTCCGCCGCCGACATGATCGCGAAACTTAGCATTGTCGAGGAAGAAGCAGATGAAACACTATTTTGGCTGGAGTTATTGGTGGAATCAGGCTTGGTACCTGAATCTAGGCTTTCCGATTTAATGAAAGAAACAGACGAAATCATTGCCATGACCGTGGCTTCAATCAAGACCCTTCGGATCCGACAGCGCAAATCGAGACCCGGCCGCTAAACACACACTTCCCAAAGAAAGAAAACGATCCGTGCAGAATCCAAAATCCAAAATCGAAAATCCAAAATCGAATGCTCGTTTCCTGCGCGCTTGCCGCCATGAACCTGTGGGCCGGACGCCGATCTGGTTGATGCGCCAGGCCGGCCGGTTCTTGCCGGAGTATCGGGCGCTGCGCGAAAAGTACAGCATGATGGAGATGCTGCGGTCGCCGGAGTTGGCGGTGGAAGCCACGCTGCAGCCGGTGCGCCGCTTCGCGATCGACGCCGCGATCATTTTCGCCGACATCCTGCCCATCCTCACCGGCATGGGTCTGGGGTTGGATTTTGTCAAGGGCGCGGGGCCCGTTCTGTCAAACCCGATTCGCCATGCCACGGATGTTGCGGCGCTCCGTGTCGTGCCACCGGAGGAAAGTCTGCCTTTCGTGTTGGAAGCGATCCGGCTGGCGCGGCGTGAGCTGGAGGGCAAAGTCCCGCTGATCGGTTTCTCCGGCGCGCCGTTCACCCTGGCCAGCTACGCCATCGAAGGAGGCGGGTCGAAGAATTACACGCGCGTCAAGACGTTGCTGTACAACGAACCCGACGTCTGGCAAAAGCTCATGGAAAAGCTGACCACAGCAGTGAGCGATTATCTGCTGGCCCAGGCAGCAGCCGGCGCGCAGGCCCTGCAACTGTTCGATAGCTGGGCCGGCACGCTCAGTCCGAGCGATTACGCCCGCTTCGTGCTACCCTACAACCGTCGCGTCGCCGAGCAGGTACGCGCAACCGGCGTGCCGCTCATCTACTTTTCCACCGGCACCTCTGCCATGCTACCGCTGACGGCACAGGTTGGCAGTGATGTGGTCGGCGTGGACTGGCGGATCCCGCTGGACGAGGCGTGGGAGGCCATCGGCACGGACCGCGGCATCCAAGGCAACCTCGACCCGGCGCTGCTGGCTACGGCTCCCCCATCCGTCGTGGTGGCCGAAGCCCGGCGGATCCTGCGCGAAGCCGGCGGCCGGCCCGGCCACATCTTCAACCTGGGCCACGGCGTGCTGCCGCAAACGCCGATAGAAAACGTGGAAACGCTGGTGGCGACGGTGCATGATGGCGGGGCGGCGAGTCTGAAATGATGAATGCGGAATGCGGAATGATGAAGGAAGTCGGGAGTCGGGAGTAAGGAGTAGGGGAAGAGCGTGAAACGTAATGCGTAAAACGCAACACGCAACACGATAATTCGATGAACCCATCGGCCCACAATCAAGAATCCAATATCCAAAATCCCAAATCGGCCCTCCTTCTCCTGGCCTACGGCGGGCCGGACAACCTGGACGACATCGAGCCGTATCTGCAGAACATTCGCGGCGGACGGGCGGTCTCGCCTGCGTTGGTGGCAGAGTACAAACGGCGCTACGCGCTCATCGGTGGCCAGTCGCCATTGCTGGAGATCTCGCGGCGGCAGGCGACGGCGCTGCGCCGTGCGCTGGAATCGCGCACCGGTGTCGTCGGACCGAAGCGGTGCAGCAACTCGCCGGGGAGGGCGTTACGCACGTCGTGGCGCTGTGCATGGCGCCGCACTATTCCGCCATGAGCGTAGGCGCGTATCGGCAGAAGCTGGCCGAGGCAATCGCCGGCCTCGACCGGCCGGTGGCGTACGATTTCATCGAGAGCTGGCACGACCACCCGGGCTTCATCGCTGCGTTGGCAAGGGCCACCCAAGAGTCGCTGGCTCGCTTTTCAGCCGCGGAGAACCCTTACGTGCTGTTCACCGCCCACAGCTTGCCGGCGCGAATCGTGGCCGAGGGCGATCCGTATGCCGGCCAGGTGCGGGAGACGGCGACGCTCGTCACCTCGGCGCTGGAATTGCCGGAGGGTCGCTGGGAATCCTGCTTCCAGAGTGCGGCCAGACGAGGCGGGCCGTGGCTGG
>JBHHUI010000394.1:0-3708 GCA_046753805.1 Anaerolineales bacterium | reverse complement strand
TCAAGGCAAGACCGACAATACGGAGGTTTTTTCGTTTCTCCTTGCTGTTACCGAGTTGAGCGAGCGTGGGGGAGTCGTTGAAAGAATCAATAAAAGTAAAGATACCCCCAAATTTACCTATCTAATAAAATCAGTCATTTAGCGGCCATAAATCCAGCGTGGTTAAAACAGAGGATTGGGTTGATCTGGCCGCTTTATTGAGCCCAGGATAGCCGGGAGGGGATCTGGATCGCAAGTGGTATTTGTTGAGAGTCAGCATGGTGATTTAGTCGTTGTGGCGATTTGGTACGGGTTCAAGGAGGAAGAGGAGTAGAGGTAGTGCTGGATGATGGCTTTGAGTTGTTGGTCGGATTGGTCTTCTGGCTCGCTGTTTTTCGGTAGGCGGTGGATGATGATGTTGGTTTTGTTTTTTAGGTCGGAGGCGATTCGGTTTGCGGCGGTTTGTCCGGCTTTGTCACCGTCTAGCATCAAGATCAGTGCGTTGGCCTTTGCCAGCCAGTCGAGCTGTTTTTTGGAGGTGGCGGTTCCCAGCAGTGCCACGGCGTTTTGGAAGCCGGCTTGTCTGATTCTGATGGCGGCGAAGGGGCATTCTACGACGATAGTGAGTTGATTTTGTTTTGGAATTCTGTGTGCGTTGTAGAGGAGTTGGGATTTGGGCAGTCCTCTTGGGAATCGCCATTTGCCTCTTGTCTGGATTTGTTGTGGGTCGAGTCTACGGCCGCAGTATCCCAGGGGCTGTCCGTTCAAGTCGTGGAGCCTGACGGCGATGGTGCCTTTGAGAAAGGTGCTTTTCGAGCAGTGTCCGATCTCGTGGTCCAAGGCAGTGGTCACGGCAATGCCTTTTGTTTTCTGGAGGAAGGGGTGGTTGGGGTTGAGGGGGATTTGGGTTCGAAACGGTCGAAATGGCGCAGGTCGGGTTTGGCAGTCGTTGCCGGTGGCTACGGGCGCAGGGCCGGCGGCGTTTCGGTGGTGAGCGATTCGTGCTAGACGCCTGGCCGCCTGTGGGAAATCGCAGTTTTCGATTTGACGGACCAGATCGACGACGTCTCCGCCGCAGTTGCATTGGGTAAAACAGTGCCAGATGTTGCGTTGGATGTTGACGCGAAAGGCCGAAGGGTTGTCCCCACGGTGCACGGGACAGGGACCGACGAGGTGGTCGCCCCTGAGTCTGAGCGCTTCGCCGAGCCGGTAATGGTCGAGTACTTGGGCGATGGAGACCTTTTGCTTGAGCCGTTTGAAACTGAATCTGGCGTCATCGCGGTTCATGCGGTGGCCTCGTTTAGCGTATTGATTTGTTTGATGTTTTTATCTTTTTGATTGACCAGCGATTTGACCGCATCGATGTCACCGATGTGTTCGGCGATCAGCGCCAGGTACTGCTCGACGAGGCCTTTGCTGAGCTTGAGCACGCGACACAGGGTCTGCATCGGGAGGTCGTAGGCCACCGCAAGCAGGGTTCGCTCGAAGTCGTCGATGTATCTGGAGACGGCTTCTTCGGCGTGGAATGTCTGCAGTGCGATTTGTTTACAATCGGCGCCAGTGAGGTGGAGGCGGACGATGGCGGCTTTGTGTGTCAGCTTGGAGCCGGCATCGAGAATGGTGCCCGGGGTTGGCAGAATGAGCTGGTGCAGGGCCTCGAAGTGGTTGACGAGCCGCGTGGTGCGACTGGTGCTCTGATGGGTGAGCAGGGAGACGAGCAGGATGGACAGCAATCCCCCCTGGCAATAGGCCTCGGTGAGGATGCGGGCCACGCGCTGTTCGAGAATTTCGTCGATGGCCTGTCGGTCTTGGGGTCCGAGTCGCTCCAAAGCGGCGATTTCTGCTTCGTGATACACGGTGAGACGCACCGGCACGTGAGCTCTGAATTTCATCGGAGTGCTCATGCGACGGTCTCGCTGATCGAGGGCCACGGCGACGAGTTGCCCGGCCCTGAGCTGGTCCAAAGGCGGACAAAAACGCTCGCGCAACGCCATGAGATGACTGATAAAAGAGCGGGCCGACTCTTCTGAGCGCCCCTCCTTTTCGATGACCGGTCCCACCGCGGCGAGCACGGTCTGCGGCGGTGGTGGCAGCTCCTCGGGCAGCGGCACGAGGTCTGCGGGCACCGAGAGCTCTTGGCGCAGCTTTGCCAAATCCATCCGAAACGTATCGATATTGGCGGTGGCGGCCGGTTCCTTTTTGCCCCTGGGGTAGTATCCGCCACACGAGAGCAAGGAAGCGGGACAGAGCAGTCGGCGCACATCCTCCATGGTCACCGTCTCATCGCGACGCAGCAGCTCCTTGAAGAGATTCTCGGCAATGGCGCGGGTGACCTGTCCCGGGGGCGTGCCCGAGAGCAGCTGCGAGACGATGTTCGGATTGAGCAGACTGACCGGCACGACCTGGCCCCGCCAGTTGATAATCAGCGTGAACGGCTGTGCCCGTTGTATCCGGTTTTGTCGGTCGTAGTCTTCCAGGGCAGCGAAAGTGCGCTGGACCAGATGGCGCAAGATGGCCGAATTGATGCCAAAATCGAACCGCGAGGCGCACATTTGGTAGGCTGAGGTCTCCATTCTCAGCGCGCCGAGCGGTGAATAGGTCTGTTCTCTTGTATTTTTTGCGGTCTTCATTGAGTTCTCCGTTGTTTTTTTTTCTGTTTTTTCGCTGCTTGGCGCATCAGATTGAGTTTCCACTGGTTTTGGGGGACATCGAGTTGATTGTACAAAGTGATGTAGTGGTTGATCAGTGACAGACTGCGCTGAAGGATTTTGCGGATATGGGTGGCCGATAGGCCCTGATCGACAAGCAGCATTACCCTTGAAAAGTCGCTGAGATAGGATGCGACAGAGTCGTAAGTGTGGTGTGTGCGGCGCACGATTTGAGATTCGGTGTGGCCTTCGACATACAATTTGACGATGAGCACTCGATGGGTCACGCCTCGTCCGATGTCCATGATGTTCCCGCGGGTGGGGATGAATACATTCGACTTGGCAATCGCCCGCTGCAACGCGGAGATGCCCATGCCCAGCAAGAATGCCAAATCGGGCAGGCACAGCAGGCCGCCCTGGTTGCGCGCACTGGCGGCCAGGCGTACGGCCTTGCGGATTTTCAGCTCTCCCACCGTACCGCGGGGCACCGTATCTTCGTTGGGCAGATAAAACGGCAAAATCGTCGTCACCAGCTCACAGTCCACCCGCGCCTTGCCCGCCGGTTCGTCCTGGGCAATGGCGAAAAAGGCGATGTCGCCGCTGGCCCGCTGGTACCCCGACTGCTGGTCTGTTGCCTCGTCCAAGGCCGCGCAAAAAAGCTCCGCCCGAGACGCGCTGAACAGATGGCGACGCATCAAATAGGCACAAAAAGCCGAACGTGAAGCGAGCGGATGCCCCATTCCCAGCTGGGGTGCCGACGTCGACGCACTGGCCAACACCGACGAATCGAGCAACTCCTGGAGCCGACGCTGATGCGGTTGGTTTGCGCTGGCCTGCTGGACCACCGAAATCAGACTCTCAACAACGGTCGGACTCAAATCGAATGAGGTGCTCAACTCCTCAGTTGTCCGGCCATCCAAATAGCCCTGAGCCACAAAGCTCGCCGTCTCGAGCAACTGACCGTAGGCCACGGCAGACAAAAACAACTCGCCGCGAACCTGCTGCACCGAGCGCTGTGCCAAATGGTCCGAGATGGCCCGGCCCGAGATGGTCACCCGAGATGGGGTCAACCCGAGATGGG
>JBHHUI010000393.1:0-3712 GCA_046753805.1 Anaerolineales bacterium | reverse complement strand
TCGTCGTCGAGTGCGTCGTCCCAGTCTTCGATCTCGTCTATCAGGTCCACTTCTTCTACGTCAGCGATGGTGTACGTGAGGCACCCGGAATCGGGGTCAAGCTCGACGGTGGCCGCAACGCAGTAACGATCTTTTAGATAAGCGCAGTCTTCATAATGGCATCGTATGCGTGGCATTGTTCGGCCACCTCCTCAAGATGTCACCAGGTTGGAACGTCGACTTAACCAGTTGTACGGTCTGCCAGCAACCAGGCTTCAAGTTCATCATCGGCCGCGACTGTCTCGCGGCCAGCCGGTATGATAACCAGGCAGTTCGCTTCTGCCAGTGTGTGCAGCATGTGCGACCCCTGGCCGCCGGCGCTGTGCGCCACGTAGTTCCCGGTCGCCGGGTCGAACCGTACCCGCGCGCGGAAATAGGTTTCCCGCCCGTCTGAGTGCACCGGCTCTGCCATACGCACTCGAATGGTGGGATGTGCTGTGCTGGCGTGACCGCCAAGCTGGAGGATGGCCGGCCGCGCGAATACTTCGCACGCCACGATGGACGACACCGGGTTGCCCGGCAAACCCAGCAGCGGCGTGCCCTCGTAAAACCCGAATGCGACCGGCTTGCCGGGCCGCATGTTGACCCGCCAGAACTGCAACTTGCCGCGCTGCTCCATCGCCAGCCGCACGACATCGGTGGCGCCCATTGACACGCCGGCCGACGTGACGATTAGATCGGCGTCGGCCTCCAGCGCAGCGCGCAGCTTCTCTTGCACGGCGGCTACCGTATCGCGGGCCACCCCGAGATTGATGGCCGCGCCGCCGTAGCTGCTTACTAAGGCCGATAGCGTATACGCGTTGACATTGCGGACCTGACCCGGGCCGAGCGGTTCATGGAGGTCCGCGACTTCGTCTCCCGTTCCGAGGATCGCCACGCGCGGCTTCTTGAACACCGGCACCTCGGCGAGGCCGAGCGCAGCCAGCACACCCATGATCGTAGGCGCCACCAGCGTGTGTGCGTGCAGCACGCATTCTCCGGCGGCGACATCTTCGCCGATAAGGCGAACGTGCGCGCCAACGCGCACGGGTTCCATGATGGTGACCTGTTGGGGAACACGTGCGCCGCTAGACGACCTGGAGTCGTCTGTTAATTCCACTGGCACAACGGAATCGGTGCCCGCCGGCATGGGCGCGCCGGTGGTGATGCGCGCAGCTTGCCCAACCGCCAGCTCGACTTCACTGACGTGTCCGGCGGCGATGTCGGCTACGACCTGGAGCGTCGTTGGCGCTGCGGCGACATCTGCAGCCCGAACCGCATAGCCGTCCATGCTGGAGTTGGAAAAAGGGGGAAGGTCAAGCGGTGCGTAGATGTCCTGCGCCAGCACGCGTCCCAGCGCATTGTGCAGCGGAACAGGTTCGGCGGGCAGCGGAGTCAGCGTTTCCAGGATGCGAGCCTGCGCGTCGCTGACGGCAAGCAAAGCGGGGCTTGCTTCCACAGGATTGCGTTAACCTGAACGAGCCGGCGGCCAGGCTCGATTTCGTGCTGTGCAATTCAAGAGAAATACTGATGGGGTGTAAGATTCCATCGCCAACCAGGAATTCGCCGCCATTATATCATCGGTGTCAACCATGATTTGGTACAGTGTGCACGCAGAAGTTGGCGAAAACCCCGGGTTCGGCTGAGACCTCGGAGCTCTTCGGTGACACATCTTGCGTGCTCACGTTCTGTGAACGCCGCTTTGCCCCGCTTTGACTTCGGCGCTACAATCTGCTGCCAGCATGGCTACCCACATTGATAAGAAAACGATCCTCTCAGTCGAAGACGATTTCGACATTGCCAGCCTCATCAAACTGCTGATCGGCTCGGCGCCGGTCGAACTCCTGGCTGCGCATGACCCCGCACACGCGCAGGAACTGCTGGCGCACCATACGCCCGACCTGATTTTGCTCGACGTGATGTTGCCGGAAATGAACGGCCTGGATTTTCTGGCTGAACTCAGGCAAGACGCGCGCTTTGCCGACGTTCCAGTCATCGTCGTCTCAGTGCGCACAGATGCGTCCCAACGCCGGCAGGCACGCGAGTTGAACGTATTTCGGTACCGTGTAAAGCCCTTCGCGCCAGCTTCCCTGCGGCAGGATATTCAAGACGCGTTGGACGTTGATTGGTCCGCGTACTGGTAGCGGAGGCCGATGAGCGCTCGAACGCCCGGGGAAGCCTCTAACCCGCCTTGTAGCGCCGCACCTCTGTCACGTTTGGCAGTTGCTCAATGCGGCTGAGCACTTTCCCGAGTTGCGATAGGTTTGATACTTCGAGTGTCAGGTTGAGCGTAGCCTGGTGGCCCTCTAACGGCGGCATGTTGACTGCGCTCATGTTCACGTGCTCGTCGGCGATGATGGTGCCGATGTCGCGCATCAGACCCTCGCGGTCGTAGGCCACCACACGGATCGGGACCGGGTATTTCTTTGTCTCGTCGCGCCCCCAACTGACCTCGATCAGGCGCTCTTTTTCGCGGGTACGCAGGATATTCGGACAATCGCGGCGGTGGATGGTGACGCCGCGCCCGCGGGTGGTGTACCCGATGATCTCGTCGCCGGGCGCCGGGTTACAGCAGCGCGCCGTGTGCGTGAGCAACCCGCCCGTGCCCTGGATCCTGACTTCTCCAGACTCGACCGCCGGCGCGGCCGATTTTCCGCTTTCGGATGGCGGGAGTGAATCCGCATGCTCGGTGGATTCCTCGCGCAAGTGCCGCACAATGCGCATGACGACGGATTGTCCGTGGATATCGCCACAGCCGACGGCCGCCAGGAAGTCATCCGTCTTTTTGTAGCCAAACAGTTTGGCGATTGCGTCGAGCGACAGGTTGGTGATATTGATGCGCCGTAACTCGCGGTCGACTACCCCACGGCCGGCTGCCACGTTGTTTTCGCGCGCCTGCTTGCGAAACCACGAACGGATCTTTTCGCGTGCGCGGGCCGAGGCGATATACCCCAGGTCCGGATTCAGCCAGTCGCGGCTTGGCCCGCCCCGCTTGGCTGTCAGTATCTCAACCTGATCGCCGGACTTGAGCCGGGTGTTGAGCGCCACCAGCTTGCCGTTGACTTTCGCACCCCGGCAGCGTTCCCCCACCGAGGTGTGAATGTGGTAGGCAAAGTCGATCGGAGTGGCGCCGCCCGGCAGGTCGATGATGTCCCCGCGCGGCGTAAACGTGAAGACACGGTCCGGAAACAGGTCGGATTTGAGCGCCGCGACAAAGTCTTGCCCGTCGGTTAGTTCCTGATGCCAGTCCATCATCGAACGCAGCCAGGCAATACGGTCTTCGAAGGCTTTGTCACGGCCCCGGTCGCCCTCTTTGTAACGCCAGTGCGCCGCGATGCCATATTCGGCGTTCTGGTTCATCTCTTCCGTGCGGATCTGCACTTCGAGCGTATTGCCGTCGTCGTACACGACCGCGGTGTGGAGCGACTGGTAGAAGTTGTCTTTCGGCGTGGCAATGTAATCGTCGAACTCGCCGGGAATGGGATTCCAGAGTTGGTGCACCAGCCCAAGCGCGAGATAGCAGTCGGCGATGGCCTGTTTCTCGAGCGGCGCAGGGTCTTTGGTTTCCGTCGCATTCTCGCTGTCGCGATGCCCGATGATGATCCGCACTGCGCGCACGTCGAACACCTTGCCAAAGGGAACTTGCTTGCGTTCCATCTTCTTATAGATGGAATAAATGTGCTTGGCCCGGCCG
>JBHHUI010000392.1:0-3733 GCA_046753805.1 Anaerolineales bacterium | reverse complement strand
AGCCACGCGATGACGGCTTTGATAGCCGGGTTGGCGAAGCCCTTTGCATTGGTGGACTCGGTCCCGTCGAAGGGTCCGCTGTTGATCATCAAGCCTTCGTGATCGTGCGCGCCTTCCATCGTCGCGCCGTCGAACTCCGCGCCCTCCGGCTGGATCACGGGCCGCACCTCCAGGCCGAATTTGCGGGCAAACTCGAAGTCGCGTTGGTCGTGCGCCGGCACAGCCATGATCGCGCCCGTGCCGTACGTCATCAGCACGTAGTCGGCGATCCAGATCGGGATGCGCTCCTCGTTGACGGGGTTAACAGCATACGCGCCGATGAAAATGCCCGACTTATCTTTGTCTGTCGCCTCGCGTTCAATGTCCGTCTGGCGGCGGGCCTCCGCAACGTACGCCTGTACCTCGGCGCGTTGTTCGTCGCTGGTGAGCTTTTCCACCAGCGGGTGTTCGGGCGCCAGCACCATAAACGTAGCGCCCCAGAGCGTGTCCGGTCGGGTCGTGAAGATTTCAATCGGGTCCCCTTGCTCCGACACAAATGTGACGCTCGCCCCCTCGCTGCGCCCGATCCAGTTTTTCTGCGCTGTGCGCAGCGGCTCGGGCCAGTCGATGCCGTCATAGCGCAGTAGTTCATCGGCGTAATTGGTGATCTTGAAGAACCACTGCTCCAGGTCTTTCTTGATGACAGGCGTTTTGCACCGTTCGCAGACGCGGTTGTCGCCGATGACCTGTTCTCGCGCGAGGGTCGTGTTGTCTTTCGGGCACCAATCTACGGCCGCCATTTTTCGGTATGCCAGACCGTGCTGGTAAAGCTTCAGGAAGAACCATTGTGTCCACTTGTAGTATTCCGGGTCGCACGAGACGGCGTCGCGCTCCCAGTCCCACATGGCGCCCATACTGCGCAGCTGCTTCCGCATGTTTGCGATGTTGGCATAAGTCCACTCCTTGGGGTGGATGTTGCGCGCGATGGCGGCATTCTCCGCCGGCAGCCCGAATGCGTCGAAGCCGATGGGGAACATGACGTTGAAACCCCTCATGCGCAGATAGCGCGCCCGGGCGTCGGATGGCGTCATGGTGTACCAGTGTCCGATGTGGAGGTCGCCCGAAGGGTAGGGCAGCATCGTCAGAAAGTAGAACTTCTCGCGTGAGTGGTCGATCACCGCCCGGTAGAGTTTGTCCGCTTCCCAGCGCGCCTGCCATTTCGGCTCGATCGCCGTTGGTACGTATTCTTCCCGCGACTCGATTTCCATTGTTGCCATCCTCCGCCTCCAATACAAAAAGCTCCTTGTCCACTCAGGGACGAAGGAGCTTCGCGGTACCACCCTGATTGCCGGCGATCTGACTGCCAGCCACTCATTGACGCTGTAACGGGCGTACCCGACACCGGCTATGGCTTATGTTTCACCGGTATGGCTCGGAGGCGAGTTCGGTCTTGGTGCGCTCCCCGGGGCGCGAGTGTCGGGCTTTCAGCCGTTGACCCGACTTTCTGTGGGGATAACCTACTACTCCTCGTCGTAGCCGATTCTATTTGGTTGAGGTGTGTACGCCACGCTACTACACAGACAGTGGACCCAGCGGGACTCGAACCCGCGACCTTCTCAATGCCATTGAGACGCGCTCCCAACTGCGCCATGGGCCCATTTTCAGTAAGCAGCGGACAGATTCAGTATACAGTGGGATCGAATTTCCGACTTTTTACTGAATACTGAGCACTGGATACTGAGAAGTGGACCTGGCGGGATTCGAACCCGCGACCTCTTCAGTGCGATTGAAGCGCGCTCCCAACTGCGCTACAGGCCCTCAATGGCTGGATTCTACCTGACGGACGTGGACAGTGTCAAGGAAAGCGGGGTTTTCCTTTCCTTGCGGGGTGGACAGACCCTGCGCCCACTTAAGCAGCTTCGCGCCAGGCGGCTTCCAGCATAGCTGATACGCGCGGCAGCAGAGGAGCTGCTCCTGCGCCAGCTACCGGTAATGGGCTCGGCGGGAAGTGGGTCAGGCTCCAGTCGATCAGCGTATGCGCGATTGACACGTTTGTCGACCCGCGTGGGATGGCGTAGTCCACTACCCGGACGGGACTTCCTTCGAGCGGCGCCGAAAATGCCAGCCCCGGCGCGGCCATCCAGATAGGGCCGATTGCCAGGCTTGCGGCGCCGCTCCGTACCCACCGTACCGGGTCGGATGAAATGTGCGCATGGGTCCGGAGATAGCGCATATCGTTTTGCAATGCGTCCATTGTGGCCGTGGATGGCCGGCGCAACGCCGCCGCAAACGCGCGCGGATAAGTGCTCGCTGCCAAATGTGCATCGTCTGGCAGTGCGAGCCGCCGTGCATGTTCGCGGAGGGTGCGCCACGAGTGCGGAGGGCGCGCAAACGCATCCGGGCGATAAATCAAGCCGAGGGCATCGGTTGCCGCTGGAAGCGAAAACGCATTGGCGGGGTCCTGCGCGCGCCGGCCGGTGGCAAATGCAGTGGGCAGGCTCTGTGCCGACGGTATCAGATCAAGATCAAGTCTCTGTAGCGCTCCGGTGATGATGAGCCTGGATGTGCAACGCGCGGGCGAGATTAGCAGATCATACCCACCGGAGCGCGCCTGCAGCCGCGCGGCCAATGCGTCGGGCGAACCGGCGATCTCGACGCTCACTTCTATTCCGGTCAGGGTTCGTATCGTCGCCGGCCATTGCAGGGGCGCCGCATCCGAAACGGCGAGGACGCGCACACGGCGGCGCGCCGCCGTGTGCGCCGGCGCGCGGAGCGCCAGCCCGGCTGCCCCGATCGAGCATAGCTTCAAGAAATTCCGCCGTGAAATTGCCATCAGTCGCTATTGTGCCTGCGGGACTCAGTCCGTGCAAGTACGCTGCACATTGAGTGCCAGTGCGCTGCGCCTTCCGCTATAATCCCTGCCAGCGGCATCCCGATGCGAGTATCCCTGATACTGACAGTCCTCAACGAGGCGGCGCACATCCCGCGCCTGTTCGATTCGATCATCGCGCAGCAGCGCCAACCGGACGAGGTCGTCGTGTGCGACGGCGGATCGACGGATGACACCGTAGCAATTGTAAACACCTATGCCGGCCGCCTTCCAATCCGGGTGGTGGCTGCGCCGGGCGCGAACATCTCGACCGGCCGCAACACCGCCATCCGCGCGGCGACGGGCGGTTTGATCGTCGTCACCGACGCCGGCGTATGGCTGGAACCGGACTGGCTGGCGCAGCTCGTCGCGGCGTTGGAATCCGCCCCGGACGGCCGCCCCGCGCTGGCCGCCGGGTTCTACCATGCGGACACAGAAACGCCCTTCGAAGTCGCACTGGGGGCCACGGTGTTGCCTGAGTGGCGTGATATCGATCCGCGCCGGTTTCTGCCGTCGAGCCGATCCGTGGCGTTCCGAAAGTCTGCCTGGGAAGCTGTGGGCGGGTACCCCGAGTGGTTGGACTATTCAGAAGACGTAGTTTTCGACCTCGAAATGCGGGCCCGGTTTGGCGATTTTGCCCTTGTGCCAGAGGCCGGCGCGCATTTCCGTCCGCGGCAGAATCTGATTGCGTTTGTGCGGCAATACTTTAATTATGCGGGTGGAGACGGCCGCGCCGGGTTGTTCCCGCGTATCCACTTCATTCGCTACTTCACGTACCTGGTTGCCGCTCCATTGGGGCTGTACGCTGCGCTTACGGTGAGCCCGCTGCTCTGGGCGGTCGGGGTGCTGGCGGGCGTGGTTTACATCCGCACACCGTTGCGACGC
>JBHHUI010000391.1:0-3736 GCA_046753805.1 Anaerolineales bacterium | reverse complement strand
GGGGATTAGGGGAATGTGGGATGATAACCAGAAAACCAATCCCCAAATCCCCCCGAAGGCCCCGCTATGGTGTGTTTGGGCTGAGTAGTTACAAATAGGAAGCAAAATCCATCATGAGCGAAGAACAACCCGGCGATGGTCAATCGGCCGAGAAGACGGAACCCGTCTGGTCGTTTCGCGGCTATCACATGCGGCCATCGGAATTCAATACGGCGATGGTGCATCTCTACCGGGGCGAGATCGCACGCGCCAATACTTGGCGCAATCGCCTGGACAACACCACCAACTGGGCTGTGATAGCCGCCGGGGCCGCCATTTCGTTTGCCTTGTCTGACCCCTCCCACCATTACGGCGTGATAGTGTTGGATACGCTGCTCATCACGCTGTTTCTGTGGATCGAAGCGCGGCGCTATCGCTATTACGAACTGTGGTCGCACCGCGTGCGATTGATGGAGACGGACTTCTTCGCATCAATGCTGGTTCCGCCATTTTCGCCCCACTCGGAGTGGGCGGAAAGCCTGGCCGAGACGCTGCTGGCGCCCCAATTCCCGATCAGTATGTGGGAAGCCTTCGGCCGACGCTTCCGGCGCAACTATATCTGGATTTTTCTGATACTCGCGTTCGCGTGGGCGCTGAAGAGTTTTCTGCACCCAACGCCCACCAACAGCCTCGCCGAATTTGTGTCGCGCTCGGCGCTGGGCACCATCCCCGGCAGCACGATGCTCGTGGTGGGCATCCTGTTCAACGGCGTGTTGTTTGCCATCGGCCTGGCCACCGCCGGTCTACATCAGGCCAGCGGCGAAGTGCTGCCGCGCTTCGGCGAGATTCCGGTGTTGAGTTCGTTGTGGCAGTCGATGGAAGTCCGCGCGAATGGAGACGAGGGGAAGCGCCCAAAGCGGCCTACCCGCGTCTTTCGCCGTCGCCAGCAACTGGTGGCGCTTGTCATCGGCGCTGATACTGCTGCCATCTCCGAATGCATTATCCGCGACCTGCGGCGCGGGGTGACGGCGCTGCACGCGGAGGGCATGTATGCTCAGCAGGATCGCGACGTCCTGATGGTCGTGCTAACCGTGACTGAGATCGCCCAGCTCAAAGCAGCGGTCAAGTCCGCCGATCCGAACGCGTTCGTGGTGGTGGTTCCAGCGCGCGAGGTGCTGGGGCGAGGGTTTCAACCGCTGAAAACCTGAGGCGCGCCGTGCGCCCATGACTCAAGCCAATGGGCTGAGCGCGGGGATTTATCTCCGCCCTCCTGAATTCGCCAACGGGATCAACATCTGCGTGCCCACATCGTGACGGCGCGACGATGGTGCTGCCGCACTCCGCAGGATGCGGTTAGCGGAGCGGCCACGCAAGCGGCAGAATTAAAAGCACGACGCCCAACATGAGCACTGCAAGCGGCCAGCCGACGCGGGCATAATCGCGGGCGCGATATCCACCCGGCCCCATCACCAATACATTCACCGGATGGCTGACTGGTGTGACAAACGCCATCGACGCCCCCAGCGCGACCGCCATGGTGAAAGCATGTGGGCTGGCGTGCATGGCCTGAGCGGTTGCGATGGCGATCGGCGCCAGAACCACAACTGCCGTCACATTGCCCACCAGTTGAATCAGCAGCGCAGTTGTCAGCAGCAGCCCAGCCACTACCACCAGCGGGCTGAAGTTGCCCGCGATCGATGCGACCAGCCGAGCCAGTTCGTCCGCCAGCCCGGCGTTTTGCAGCGCCAGGCCCAGCGGCAGCATGCCGGCGACGAGAAATATCGCACGCCATTCGATAGCGCCGTACGCCTCATCGATAGTGAGGCACTCTGACAAGATCATCAACAGCGCCCCGGCGAGCACTGCTACCGGCACCGGCAGCACGCCTGCTGCGGCAATGGACAGCGCCGCCGCCATGATCCCGGCAGCCAGGGCGCGTTTCCGAGGGTCTACAGGCGCGTCTGACTCCTCGAGGACGAGGAATTCCGGGTCCGCCTGCAACCGACGCACCTTGTCCCGCCGCCCCTGTAACAGGAGTGCATCCCCAAATCGCAGCGGCGTCTCCGCTACCCGTTCGCGGATGGACACGCCAGCGCGCCAGATGGCAAGCAGCGTCAGGCCGTAGCGCTCGCGGAAGTCAATGTCACGGAGAGACTTGCCGGGCAATGTCGAGCGCGGCGCAATCAGCACTTCGACGAGCGAAACTTGCTCGGAATCAAGATTGCCCGACCAGGCCGGCTCCTCTGTGACCACCAACCCATACTCGCGCAGGCGCTCCGCATTGGACGCGCCGGTCACGAGGGCGATGTCGCCCGGCAGCACTACACGCTCGGGCGGCGGCGCGACGATAACCCGGCCGCCGCTCGACAGCCCAACGATATTCACGCCCAGCGCTTCTCCCCAGCCGGCGTGCGCGATGCTGGCGTGCGCCATTTTTGACCCCGGTTTGACGTAAAGGCCGTAAACGTCCTCGGTCAGTTCGTACTGTTGGGCAAGACTGCCGCGCCGGCGGCGCGCAAAGGCCTCGCCGGGCCATTGCTCGGGCAGCCAGCGCCGCCCGATGAATAGCATGTACAGGATGCCGCCGATCACAATCGGAATGCCCACCGGCAGGAAGTCCAGCACGCCGAATGGCGGCAGTCCGCTGGCCGTCAGGACAGCCGAGGCGAGAATATTCGAGGTGGTGAGGAGCGTCGCCATGCCGCCGAGCAAAGCCGCAAAGGAAAGCGGCAGCAGCAGCTTGGACGGCTTTACATCGGTTTCACGCGCGACCCCCATCACCACCGGCAGCAGCACCGCCGCGGCGGCGATGGTGTTCATGAACAGCGAGAGCAGGGCGCCGGCCACCATGACGACGAGCAGCAGTTTCGTTTCGTGCGGGCCGGCCCAGCGCAGCAACCAGGCCCCCAGCAGGCGCGATACACCCGTGCGCTCCAGACCCGCCGTCAGGATGAAGATCGATAGGATGGTGATGACGGCGGAGCTGCTAAAGCCGCTAAAAGCCTGCTCTGGTGTGACCAGGCCGGTGACGGCCAGCAGCGCCATGACCAGCAAGGCGACCACGTCGACGCGCAGCGTCTCGGTGGCGAGCAGGACCGCGGCTCCGAGGGCAATGGCGGCGACGAGAAACGTTGCCAACGCTACGACCGGCCCTCCGCGCCGGCCAGCACTTCGTTGACCGCCGCCGTCATCGCCTGCCGTGCAACCTCGCCCTGTGCGAGGTGCCGCTCAAACGACTCAACCGCTCCCACGGCCAGCGCCTCATAACCCGCGCGCCGCTCCTGGAAAAACTGCACCGCCAGGGCATGCGCCGGAGCGAGGCAATCCGGCACGCGGTACGCAGCCATCAATTCCAGCGCGGCCCCAAACGCGGCCTGCCCCACTGCAGCCACCTGCGTCGGGCCGGCGGCAGCGGCCTCCAACGGCTCCAGATTGGCGGCAGCCGCCAGCGCCAGGTCGGACTGCGTCTGCGCCAGTGTGATGGCGGCCTCCGGTCCGCACTCGGACGGCGCGGGGAAGATCACGACGTCCAATTCGTACGCGGGCGCGGTCGGCGAGGGCTGCGCGACCGGTCTATTCGTGACCACCACCGGCGCTGGCGCGCAGGCCGTGGCGATGATTGCCGCCAGTATCAGCAGCCGGCGCACGGACGACTTTGCGATTGGAGGAGTAGAACTGGATTGCGCCGGGAGAATTGCGCTGCCGGGTCCCGCGCACCGCGACGAACGCGTCCCGCAACTGCAACGGAACCTAAAGC
>JBHHUI010000390.1:0-3752 GCA_046753805.1 Anaerolineales bacterium | reverse complement strand
CGCACTGCATGCCCGGCGTGACGCCGGCCTGATAGACAAGGCCTTTGCCCACCGAGCCGATGCCGACCACGCCGATGCGGATCGGGGCTGGGAGCGCTTTGAGACGGGGCAGAAGATTGTTCATTCTGTCACAGCATCTGACTCCACACAGACGATATTCTACTTTTAAAGCCGCGAAAATGCAGCCTGCAGGCGGCAGAGGTCTCCGAGGTCAGCGGACGCCGGAGGTCTGCACTGAAGGAATATGTCTCTGGTACCCGGGTCATGTCGGCTGGCGCCGGAGGCATGATTTCGGGGTGAATCTTGCCGTTCAAACCGTCCTCTTACCCAGTTCTACCGAGTCTTCTATTGAGCACTGTCGCACCGTTCCATACACTTAACACGCATCGCAGTTACGGATTCTAGTGGGGCGTAACCCGCAGAGGTTTTGGACGAGGCGAAATGAAGCGGTTGAGATACAGCGTCGCAGCACTCATCATTTTTCTCGCAGTGCTGTTCAATTTGGAACGACTCGATTTCGGAAGCGAGAATCTGCTCGATATCCAGACATTTGTCTATGTGCTGGCGGCGGTGGCGGCGGTGGCGGTCGTCACCAGTTCCGGCCTGCAACGTCGGAGTGCGCCAGCCGTCATAGCTCTGTGGCTGGTGGTATACCTCGCGCTCAAGATCGGCGTGTTCAATGACCGCCCATTCCTTGGCGGTCTATATACCTATGTGACCATCACCGAGATTGCATTGCTCGGAACCACGGTCCGGCTAGCGCATTTCCTGGTCCGGCAAGTGTTCGATTTTGAACAAGCCATTGAGCACATTACGCTGGCCGACACGGATGGCGTCATCCACACGCTGGAGACCGCGCGCGCGGAGATCAACAACGAGATGTTGCGCAGCCGCCGTTATAACCGACCCCTTTCGGTGACGGTGGTCGAACCTGAGCCTGACTCGATCCGCGCCGCCGTCCATCGCACCGTCGAGGATGTGCAACGGGCCATGATGGCGCGTTACATCTTCACCGGTCTGGCCCGGCGCATCCGGCGTGAAATGCGTCGCATCGATCTGGTACTGGAAGAAGGCGACCGCGGGCGCATTCTCATTGTTAGCCCGGAGACGAGCGACGTGTATGCAGCGCGCGTTGTGGAACGAATCAAGGCCGCGACCGCGGCAGAACTGGGCGTGCGCGTTATGTCGGGCACGGCTTCATTCCCCGATGAAGCATTAACGTTTGAAGAGCTGATTGAACGCGCCGAGGAACGCATGGAGAAGCCGGAGACAACTTCGGTCTGGGAGCGTGAGACGCCCCTGCCGACGCGCGTCTTTGACCAGTCCGAAAAGGCCGGCGCATGAATTCATTTGTCGGCGCATATTACCTGCAGACGCCGGCCCACTGGCTCGACCAAATCGATCCGGAGCGTGCGCTGCTGCGGGGCAAGGCATACGCCTGCGCCAAGCGCGTGATGGATGTTGCCCTGGTGTTGATCGGCCTGCCGGTCATCCTCCCACTGATGGCCCTCTGCGTGCTGGCGATCAAGCTCGAATCTCCGAGCGCGCCGGCGCTCTTCGTGCAGAAGCGTACCGGGCGGGGTGGGCGGCGCTTTGGCATGTATAAGTTCCGCACCATGGTGAGCAACGCTGAAGAGCTGAAACAGCAGTACGCTCATCTCAACGAATTGCAGTTCCCGGATTTTAAAATCACGGACGACCCGCGCATTACGCGCGTCGGTCGCATTCTGCGCAAGACCAGCCTGGACGAGTTGCCGCAGGTGATCAACGTACTGTGCGGTGACATGAGCATGGTCGGTCCGCGCCCGACCTCGTTCAGCGCCAGCACGTATAAGCTGTGGCATACCGAGCGGCTCGACGTCGTCCCCGGCATTACCGGGCTCTGGCAATTATTGGGGCGCGGAAGCACGGAATTCGACGAACGCCTGCGGCTGGACATCGCGTATATCAAGCGGCGCTGCCTTTCGTTGGACTTCCAGATATTGCTCCGCACGGTTCCGGCGGTGCTGGCCGGCAAAGGCGCCGCGTGATGGCAATGAAAGTCGCATATATCATGTCGCGTTTCCCGCACCTGCCGGAGACGTTTATTTTGCGGGAGATGGAAGCCCTATCCGAACTGGGCTACGAGGTGGCGTTATACCCGTTGATCACACAGCGTCAGACGGTCGTCCATGCAGCAGCGCGCAAATGGCAACTTGGCGCGAGGCGTGTGCCGTTTATTTCGCCAGCCGTGCTGGCTGAGAATGCGCGCCGGGCAGTGCAAGACTTGCCCGGCTTTGTCGCTTTATTTGGGCGCACCGCCTGGGAGCTGCGCGGCAATCCTAAAATGCTCGTGCGGTCGCTCGCGCTTATTCCCAAGGCCGTGGCGATGGCGCGCGATATGCATCGCGAGGGCGTGCAACACATCCATGCTCATTACGCGACGCATCCGGCGTTCGTGGCATGGCTGATCCATCGGCTGACGGGTATCTCGTACAGCGTCACAGCGCACGCGCATGACATTTTCGTGCAGCAAGACATGCTGACCGCCAAGCTACAGGCCGCGGCCTTCATCGTCGCCATTTCAGAATTCAACCGCGAATTCCTGGCGGAAAAACTCGGCGCGTGGGTGCGCGCCAAAACCCACCTGGTTCGATGTGGTGTGGACGCCGCGCATTATCTGCCGCACACGTTACCGCGCGACCGCTCAGAGCGATTCGAAATCGTGAGCGTTGGAAGCCTGCAACCGTACAAGGGACAGACTTACCTGATTGAAGCATGCCGCCTCCTACGCGCCGCCGGGATGAATTTCCGCTGCCACATTGTGGGCAGCGGCGAGTTGCGGCCACAACTACAGCGACAGATTGCTGCTGCCGGACTGGACAAGTATGTCCGGTTGACCGGCGCGCTGCCGCAGCGCAAAGTTGCGCGCATGTTGTCCGGCGCGCACTGTTACGTGCAACCCAGCATCGTCACCCCGAGCGGCAAGATGGAAGGCATACCCGTGGCGCTGATGGAAGCGCTCGCGTGCGCCCTGCCCGTTGTGGCAACATCGATCTCGGGCGTGCCGGAACTCGTGCGACACGGCGAGACCGGTTGTGTCACGCCGCCTGCGAATGCGCGCGCGCTGGCGGACGCGATCCGGGCTGTGCACGCAGACCCGGCCGCAGCGCGCCGGCGCGGACTTGCGGGCCGAAATCTCGTCTTGCAAACGTTTGACCTGCGAACGAATGTTGCGCAATTGGCAAAGTTGTTTGACCGGGTTGCGCCGGCGGCCGCGCCGGCGTCGCCCGAGACTGGCCGCCGACAGGCGGCGCCAGCGGTGCGCGTCGCTGCGGGCGCGTCCACGTCCCCCGGGGCAGGATAGGAGAATCTGATGGAATTGCGGATGTATGTGCGCTTGCTTGTGCGCGGCTGGTGGATTGTCGTGCTGACGACGCTGGCAGCGCTGAACATTGCGTTGGTGGCGTCACTCTATGCCACACCTCTCTATCGCGCCACGGCTCGCTTCCTCGTCAGCCCGAACCCGGCGCTGATCAGCAGTAAAGATGAGATCAACAGCCTGCAGGCGCTTGACAAACGCACGACGGTTTCGACATACGCCGAAGTTCTGAACAGCGGCCGGCTTTACAACGAAACCCTGACGGCGCTTCAGATCGATGCGGCCGATGTAATCGATTACTCGGCGGCGGCAGTAGTGCTGCCCGAAACCAGCGTCCTCGAACTGAATGTCGTCGGGACGGACCCACAGCTCGTCGCGCAGATTGCGAATG
>JBHHUI010000389.1:0-3753 GCA_046753805.1 Anaerolineales bacterium | reverse complement strand
AATTCGGTGCCGTCGAGCGCATCCGGATACGAGGTGGTGAACGAAAGCCGTTTCGCGTCGACGTTGCGATGCACCATCTCGGCCAGACCCGGCTCGTAGATGGGCATGATGCCCTTGTTCAGGTTATCGATACGTTCTTCGTTGATGTCGAGGCAGCATACACGGTTGCCCAGGTCAGCGAAGCATGCGCCAGTGACCAGACCGACGTAGCCCGTGCCGACCACAGTAATGTTCTTCACAGTGCTTCTCCGGAATCAGTTAGCTGGCGAGGATCATACCATGGCGTGCGGTCGGAAATCGGGTGTGAAACCGAATCTCGCCCACCCAAATGCAGACCCCGTAGGCGTATTCAGGAGCGCGGAGATAAACCCCCGCGTTGAGCGCACAAAGCCCTTCGGGCTTCGCCTTTTCAGCCTATTGGCTTTCACCATGGGCGCGCGGCGCGGAGGAATCCAACTTCGCCAACAGGATCAAACGCGCCAGAGGCCGCTGCCGGTAGGTTGCCCGATGCTATAATCCCGCCGGAATGAACTGGCTACTCGCGCTCAATTTCTATGTGCATATGGTCGCCACGATTGTCTGGGTGGGGGGTATCACGCTGCTCACCATCGTCGTCTGGCCCGCAGCGCGGCGCATGCTGGGTCCCGGCAAACCAACCGGGGAATTCATGGCAGAGGTGCAGCGCCGCTTCTCGCCGCTCGCCATGCTTTCGTTGGCCGCGCTGGTTGTAACCGGCCTTGGACAGATGGCGGCCAATCCAAATTATGAAGGCCTTTTCAGAGTCTCAAACAAGTGGGCGCAGGCCATTCTGTTCAAGCACATCGCATTTGCGGTAATGACCGTGGTCGGCGCTTATCTAACATGGGGACTGCTGCCGGCCCTGAGTCGCCTTTCGCTGCTGGAGGCAGCTGGCCGGGCCCCGGAAGAATTGGCCCGTCTGCGCCGGCGGCAGGAACGCCTGCATCGCCTCAATACCGTGTGCGGACTCATCGTGCTCGCTTTCACAGCGGTCGCACGGGCAGCCTGAGTCCCGACAACGGGCCGTTTCAATCGTGTTCGAATTCGTTTTCTTGGGCACCTCGGCCTCGGCGCCGTCAATCCATCGTGGATTGTCGGCCCAGATGGTGCTGCACCGGGAACATCGCTTTCTGATCGATTGCGGGGAAGGCACGCAGCGCCAGATTCTGCGCAGCGGAATGGGCTTCAAGCGCCTCGACAGGATTCTAATCACGCATGGGCACCTGGATCACATTCTGGGCCTGGGTGGCCTTATTTCGACGTTTGCCCGCTGGGAGGCCATCGAGGGGCTGGAAATTTGGGCCGGGCAGCGCGCGCTCGAACGCATCCGCGATCTGGTCTTCGGCGTCGTCATGCGCGCGGAGCCGGACAACATGGACATCGAACTGAAAGAACTGCGACCCGGAACCCTGATCGATGAGAACACGTTTTCGCTTTCCACATTTCCAGTCGCGCACCGGGGCGCCGATTGCTTCGGGTTTGTTTTCGAGGAAAAATCACATCGGCCGTTCCTGGTTGATAAAGCCGAGGCGCTTGGCGTGCCCGCTGGACCCGTGCGGCGCGACCTTGTGCAGGGAAAAGCAATTACCCTGGATGACGGGCGCGTGATCCACCCCGACGATGTGCTCGGCGATGCAATTGCGGGCGCCAAACTGGTACACGTCGGCGACGCTGGACAAACAAGCAACCTGTTTGATGTGTGCCGCGACGCGGATGCGCTGGTGATCGAAGCGACGTATCTGGAACACGAGCGCGACCTCGCCGGCCGTTTCGGCCACCTGACGGCGCGGCAAGCCGCCGAGTTGGCGCGCGACGCCGGCGTGCGCGCGCTGTATCTGACGCATATCTCGCGCCGCTACCGCGAGCGGGACGTCATCGAGGAAGCGCAGGCGGTGTTTCCCGGCGCACGGGTGGCGCGTGACTTCGACCAGTTCCGCGCCAAGCGCGCCGGCGAGTCAGACTAATCCAGCAGCCAGAGCCAAACTCTTGGAGTGGTAGAGATGGGCGGCGTTAGAACCGCTGCAGTAGATAGCGGCTCAGGCGGCCCCAGTACACCAGCCCGGCGCGGTCGCGCGCCACGACAATTTCGGCGCTGCCGGTAAATCCGTCGCGCAGTGCAACCTGGGCAGGCGGCGTCACTGTGAGCGTTACAGCGATGACCACGCGCGCGTTGTCCTCGCTCTGGTTGGCGACGGCGTCGATAGATTGCACCTGCGCCGGGAGGGGCGCGCCCGGGTAAGCGCGTAACAGAACCTCCGCCGGTTGGCCCGCTGCGACCAGCGCAATGTCCGTCTCGGGGATCAGGGCAACTGCGACCATGCCATCTGCTTGTGCACGCAGGACGACTTCCCCTTTGACAGTCCAGTCCGTATAACCAAACACCAGGTACGAGATTGCCAGCAGCAGCGCGCTGGCAACAGCGAGTTGGATATCGCGTCCGGTGAGAAGAGGGCGATTCTCGGGTTGGGGTGAAGAAGAGGCCATCTTGCGCGGCAGAGTCGCCGATGTTTTGCGAACGTGGGGCTGGCGCTTGAGAATCCAATTGGAGTATGCGACAATTCCGAGCCGCATTATACCGTGTGCGATTTCGCAACCCTGCGGTTGGCGGCAGTTGTTGCGTCTATGATTATCGGAATCAAGCGTCTCGCGTCTGTGGCATTTGTCTTCTCGCTGACGGCTTGCGCCAGTCGCACGGCGCTGCCGGAAGGTGTATATCTGCAAGACGACTTTTCCAGTGCGCGCAGCGGCTGGCAGGTGCACGAAGATAGCGACGGATTCCTGCGCTATATTGACGGCGCGTACGTGGTGCGGATTAACAGTCCGCGCATCGTGTTGTGGGGCCTGAGCGCAGCGGAGCAAACATTTTCGGATGTGCGTATCAATACCGTTGCACGAGATGAAAGCGAGGTCTTCGAAGTCAGTTTCGGTGTAATCTGTAACTACGCCGACGCAGATAACTTCTACTTGTTTGAGATCGGCCCGGACGGTTTCTATCGTATTGTGAACCTGGAGGACGGCGTGCAACACGTGCTCGCCGGCGAAGAGCTTTCGCCGGACATCGGAGTTGGCCAGGATGTGTACCGGTTGCAGGTAGAATGCGGGGTGGGGGAGCAGGCGCTATATGTGGATGGAACCGAGATCGCCCGCACGCAAGACGATACGCACCACAGCGGTGACGTGGGACTCGTCGCGCACAGTTATGACCGCGGCGGCGCAGAGATCCACTTCGAGGAGATCACCGTGGCTGCGCGCACCGCAGAATAGATGACCATGCCACGATTCCTGCTACTACCTGCTGCACTCGCCGTCTTGTTGAGCGCCTGCAGCGCCGAAGAAGCGGTGACAGATGTAGCCCCGCCCGTCGTCGTCACCGTGCTCGTGACGCAGCCCGCGCTCCCCACGGAAACGCCCGCCCCGACGACCACCCCGGAAGATCGCTATCCGGAACCCGAGCGGGTGTATACACATGCCGTCCACCAGTTGTTCGAGCGCGGCGATGCGGTGTGGCTCGAAGACCGGCGCGAAATATGGATATTCTTGCAACCGTACACGCTCGTGGTCGATGCGCTGGCGACGCCTACCGGACCGCGCTTCCTGAGCACCGGCGGCCCCTTGCTTGTGTTCGCCGATACTTTCGACGCGAATGTGGACCCGGACACGGACCCGAATATTGTGGCGCCAGAGGGATTTATCCAGCCGAAAGGCGGCATCGGCAAAGTGTGGCGCGCCGATCCG
>JBHHUI010000388.1:0-3755 GCA_046753805.1 Anaerolineales bacterium | reverse complement strand
CTCCTCTCGCCATCGCTTCAGCTTCATGCCGAGTGTCCGCACGCCGATCCCGAGAGCCTTGGCGGTCTTCTCGCGATGACCGTTGAACTGGACCAGCGTCTGTTCGATCAGCGAGCGTTCGACGTCCTCCATCATGTGACCCGGCCGCAGAGGACGCCGCACGCCTTCGAGTTTCACTTCGGTGCTGGTCGACAGCCAGGGTTCAATGAGTTGGGCGTCGATCGATCCGCCGTTGCACAGCACAACCGCGCGTTCGCAGATGTTGTACAGCTCGCGCACGTTGCCGGGCCAATGATAGGTCTCCATCGCGGTCATCGCCCGCTTCGTCATGACGAGCGTCTCGCGGCCCTCCCGCCGCGCAATCCGCTTGAGAAAGTAATCCGTCAATTCGGAAATATCGTCGCGGCGATCGCGCAGCGGCGGCATCGTCACGGGAAGCACACTCACACGGAAGAAGAGGTCTTCCCGGAATCGCCGGCGCGCCACCCATTCGGACAGGTCGCGGTTGGTCGTCGCGATGACACGCACGTCCGCCTGGAGCGTGACACTGCTGCCGACGCGCTCGAATTCCCGCTCCTGCAGGACGCGCAACAGCTTCGGCTGGAGCGGCAGCGGAACTTCGCTGATCTCGTCCAACAGGAGCGTTCCGCCCGATGCCAGTTCGAATCGCCCTTTTCTGAGCTTGTCTGCGCCGGTAAAGGCGCCGCGCTCATGCCCGAACAGCTCGCTCTCCAGCAGATTGGCGGACAGCGCGGCGCAGTTCACGCACAACATCGGCCGACCGGCGCGCGAGGAGGCGGTGTGGATCATTCTTGCGGCCAGCTCCTTGCCGGTGCCACTCTCGCCTTGGATGAGGATGGTGGCCTGGCTTCGCGCGATGCGTTCGAGTTGCGTCCGCATCTGGCGCATCGCGCGGCTGGAGCCGACCATGTGCGGTTCGCCTTCGAGATCACGCAGCGAAACACGCAACACCTCGTTTTCCCCGCGCAGTTTCCCCATGGCGACCGCCCGCTGAATGACCATCGCGATCTCGTCGGCCTCAAACGGCTTCTGGATGTAATCGAAGGCCCCCATCTTCATCGCTTCAACGGCCGTAGGCACGCTGGCGTACGCGGTCATGAGCACAAACGGCGTATCAACGCCACTCGAACGCAGCGCCCGCAGAAAGTCGATGCCGTCCATCTCCGGCATCTTCAGGTCGCTGACGATCGCGTCAAAACCGGAGCAACGTAGTTCCCCGACCGCCAGTTTCGGGTCGGGATACGCCGTTACCTCATGCCCCTGACCGACGAGTGTATCCGTCAGGGAATCCCGCATGACATCCTTGTCGTCCACAATGCAAATCCGTGCCATTGGCTGCTCCATTCCGATTCAGAGGGTTCCAAACATCCTGCTTCGTAGGTCCGTCCATGGCGCACGCCGCGGTAGAATGACCACGGCTCAGTGGCGTCCGGACCGCGAGTCCGTCGTCGGAGCCGGAATCCGTACCACAAAGCATGCACCGCCCTGCGGGCCATTGCCCGCCGTTATTGTTCCACCATGGGCCTCGACGATGCGATGAACGATCGCCAGGCCCAGTCCCGTCCCCGTCGCCTTCGTTGTGTAGAAGGGATTGAATATTCGATCCAGGCAATCCGGCGCGATGCCGGGGCCGTTGTCGCTGACTGCTATCTCCGTCATCGCGTCATTCGAGACCGCCGCCGAGATTCGCACCTCGCCACCGGCAGACACGGCCTGGAGTCCATTCATCAACAGGTTGATCACAACCTGCCGCAGGCGGGCCGGGTCACAGGTCAGGCGCAGGTCATGGGCCGCCGTCTCGACGACGATCGTGCCAGTTCCTTCGGCTGCCCAGGCATCCACGCTCTCCAGCGCCGCGGCCAGCACATCGCCGAGTCGGCAATCCGCCAGATCCAGACGGTCTTCCTGCGCAAAATCCAGGATCTCCGAGATGAGCCGGTCCAGCGACTTTACGCCGTGGACGATCTTGTGCGCCGCCCGCCGGGCGGAGGGTTGTTCGGTCAGCTCCCGTTCGAGCTTCGATGCGTACAGCGCGATCCCCCCTAGGGGATTACGTACTTCATGCGCCAACCCCGCCGCCATCTCTCCGAGCGCCGCCAGCCGTTCACGCCGCCGCAACTCTTCGTTCTTGGCTCGCAGTTCGTCCCGCAGACGCCCCACCTCACATGTGAGCCGGTCGTGGGCGCCCTTCAAGCGTTCGGTCACATCGTTGTAGGCCCCGATGATGGCGGCCAGTTCACGCTCCCGCTCGGTCGCGACGCCGACGTCCGGAAACGCGGTGTCGAGGCCGCGGTCCAGCGCCGGTGCGCCGCGGTTCGGCACGCGGATCCGCAGACTTGGAACAGATGTTTGCACGCCGCCTAGCCTTTCATGTCCGTCATGGTGCGGTTCGTTCCGGTGCCTGCGGTGGAGTACGCCGCACTGGCACAACTGCCCGTGTCGATGGCGGACAAGCGCGCCGCGACCTGCTCGCGTTTCGCCGACAACGTGCCACAGTCGTGGCCGTCTCCCTTGAGAAGTGCTCCAAGTGTTGCGTTGGCCTCCTCCAACAGGCTCGATACCCGGCGGCGCGCCGAATCGTCCAACGCGTGGTAGATCTCTGTCCAGTGACTTCGATAAGGGGCTATCTTCCCGTTCAGCCCGGTGAGGCCGTCCACAAGGCGTTGGCGCTCCGAGAGCAACTCCAACAAGGCGTTGGCATCATCTCCGAGCACAAGGGTCCGCTGCCTTTGCGCCAACAACCGCAGGCGCCGGTACAGCGTCTGCTGGTGAGTCAGCAATCGCACCAGGTCGCGGACCAGCCGCTCTCGCGTGTCCGGGTCCGTCAATGCTGCCGGGATGTCCGTCATGTCACTCCTCATCTCACGCTCTGCCGATCCGGCGCCACATACGCCCTGAGTGCGACGCTGGATGCCGCCGTTTTTCGCAGACACGGCATCAACCGCTGACCGCATCCGCAGCCAGTCGGTCGAGCCGGTTGACCAGCGCTTCCCAATACCTCTTCGAGGGCATGCCCCGCTCGTTCTCAAACACCGACTCGGGAATCGCCCGGATCAACCAATGGAGCCGCCCCAGCACCGCCCGGGCCTCCTCCGTCCGCCCGACGCGTTGATAGCAGTGATAAATCTGCATGGAGGCCGACACCGCCGCCGGCATGTGGTCGTACCGCCAGGCGGCCTCTTCGTAGGCCGCAATTGCCTCGTCATATCGACGGAGGTCGAATAAACAATCTCCGCGGTAGAGATAGCTCATCCGCAGGTAGGTGCTCTCCAGCTCACTCAGTCCCGATGGCATCGCCGGCGAGCCCTTGTCGGGGGCAGGCGCATGCGTCGTCCCGTTGTCGTGCGGCGCCAGCGTCGCGACAACCTGATTGAAATACCGGTACGCCGCCTGCAGACGATCCGCCCACGCCGATGTTTGCACGTCGTCGGCAGACGGTCGGCCGGTCTTCTTCAGTTCTCGGCGAAGTCCGGCGGCGGATTGCCGGTAGGCATCAGCGAGCAGGAACGTCAACTCGGGAGCGCGCCGGTCTTCCGGATACAACGCCAGCGTGTCTTGCAACCGTTCGATCGCACGTTCGACGTGATTCGGCACCTCGCGGTCGCTGGCGCCGACATAGTACGTTGCCAGTTGAACGAGTGCCTCCCGATACTCCCGCGCTCGGGGCGTCAGCCATTGTTTGGGACTGCGGTCGTCGACGATATCCAGTAGGAGCGTCACGCCACGAGCGGTCT
>JBHHUI010000387.1:0-3758 GCA_046753805.1 Anaerolineales bacterium | reverse complement strand
GAATCCGAGGGCCAGCAGTACGCCGGAGGCCATGAATGCGAAGGGCGTGAGGTCGAGCCAGGGCAGGGGGAACAGACCGGTCAGGAAGACCACGTTGCCCGCCAGCGGCGCGACCGCGCCGAGCATCATTAAGATCATTTGATGCCGGTAGGGGCGGGCGGCGCGCGCGAATGCCCGCACATACAGGACAAACCCCGCTAGAACAAAGGCGTAGGAGATGGAAACGTGCACCCAGAACCAGGCGCCGTGGCCGAGGACATCCAGAGCCGGCGCGCCGCCCGGGTCGAGGCGCACCCCACTCCAAATGAGGTGGTGCCACTCGTTCGTTAGCGCAAGCGCAAAGGTGACAGCGGCGGGGACGACGAGCAGCAAGCGGGTACCCCGAGTGAGCCAGCGCACGCGCCCCGTGTACTGCACAGCGAAGGCCAGCCACAGCGGCGGCACGGCGGCAATGCCCAGGTATTCCATTTTGGCGGCCCACAACTTGTTGGGTAGGTCCGGGGCGAACAATTCAAGAGCGTAGAAGGCCGCCCATTCCCCCATGGCCGCCGTGCACAGCCCGAAGATGAGCGCGCCGGGTTGGCCTGCGCGGCGGAAGGCGTAAACGGCAATTCCGAGCGTCAGGCTTGCAACCGCCAGAAGCGCGAGCACATACGGAAGCGCGCCCGGATACATCACCTTCGTAGTATACAGTCACTCTGATACCGGAGGAAACGAACGGCAGCGAGAGGGAGAATTTCAGTTTGGGGGCAGCATTATGGGTGAGTCGTCGGTTGTTACACATTTCGCAGACGTATATACTGGCAGCGCGCTAGAAACGCTGGGCGCCTCAAATTGAGCGTTGGCGGCGGTACAATTCCGCGATGCAAGCGCCAGGATTGTGTCGCCGCTAGACGGTCACCAACAATGTCGTCTTCCAACCAGCCCCGGACAAAACCAGCCCCGTTTGCAGGCATCCGCGCCTCGGTGCGCAAGCTCCTCTCGCCTCACCGCAGCGCATACCGCGATTACCTTGGCGCGCAGACCGAACAAACCCGGGTGTTGGGTATCGACCATCCGGTGCGACTGGATGAAATCTATGTGGATGTCGTACTGCGGCCGACGGCGGAGGATTCCCCCGGGCATGCAACCGTCTCGATCTGGGACGCCGTCGGCGCAGCGCTCACAAGCGGCCGCAACCTGCTCATCACTGGCGCTGCCGGCAGCGGAAAGTCAGCGCTGCTGCAATCCGTGGCCGGCCAGGTTGTGCGCGGCAGCGCGCCGCCGGCTGCCTCCGACATGTTGCCACTCACGCTCGCTTTCCGGGACATGGAAGCGCTCGTCGCCGATTTTCCGGAGATGCCGCTGGAGCAGGTCGCCTCCACGGTTTTGGCGCGGGCCGGAACCAGAGTCCCGGCCGGCTGGCTTGCGGACATGCTCGGCGACGGACAGTTCCTCGTGTTGCTCGACGGCTTGGACGACATCGCAAGTGCGGCGCGGCGGGACGTGTTGCAGCGCTGGGCGGGGCGGCAGGCCGGGCGCTATCGACAGGTAGTATTCATCGTCACGGGAACGATGGACCCGAGCATCTTGCCCGACGCAGATGAATTTGAAATAGTTCCGCTTGGGCAGCTCGGGGTGCGTACGTTCCTCGAAAATTGGTACGCGGCGCGCGCTGCTGGCCGGCAGCCGGACCGCGCGGGCCAGCTCGTCGATGCCATCTACGCAACTTCGCGTCTGGCTGCTGCAGCGCTCAATCCCATGCTGCTGGCCATGGCTGCGACTGTTTTCGAGCAGCGCACCCACGTGCCTGAACGTAAAGTCGATCTATACGAGGCACTCGCGGACGTGGTGCTCGAACGCTCTGTGGCCGGCGATGGGCTTTCCTCTGAACAGGCCCGGCAGGTACTCGAGACGCTTGCATACGCGATGATGTCGCGCGGGCTGCGCGAAATCGCAGCCCAGGAGGCGCACTACGACATCAGCGAGGCGCTCCGCCGGTTGGGAAGCAACCGGCAGAGTTCGGATTTCCTGGCGGCGATGGCGCTGCGTGCAGGACTGCTGGTCGAGCGGGAACTGGGCGTCTATGCCTTCGTTCATATGCCGGTGCAGCAGTACCTGGCGGCTATGCACGCCCGCCGCACAGACAAAACGGATGAATTGCTTGCGCGCATCGGCGAAACCTGGTGGCGCGAAACGATCCGGCTTTACGCGGCGCTTGGCGACGGCTCGCAGGTTGTGCAAGCCTGCCTCGTATCCGCGGCGTCTTCTTCTGATGAAGCACTCTTTCAGGCCGTGGAGTGCTACACGGCCGCCATCCGTGTAGACTTGCCGGTGCAGACTCGTCTCGAGGATACGTTCAACGGCTATGTGGCGAACTCCGACGATCTGCGGCGCCGGCGAGTAGTTGCCGGCGCGCGCCTGCAATTGCGGCTCGACCAGCTAAAGCGCTATGACGCGTATACCTTTGTGGATGACTCACTTGTGACGCAGTTGGAGTACTGGCTGTTCATCGACCACGAAGCCCGGCGCGGCGTGAGTCGCTACCCTGATCATTGGACCCGATCCGACATAGCGCCGCATGCGGGCCGCGAACCGGTACTGGGCGTGCGCGCGCGGGATGCCGAAGACTTCTGTGCGTGGCTCAATGCAAGAGCAAACGGACATTGGCATTTCCGGTTGCCGCGGCCGGATGAGTTCGCCGCCGGCTCGGCGACGACTGCGCGTATGCGCGAAACTGCTGGCGTGGGTTATTGGGAACGCAGCGAGACGGGCTACACGTGCCGCCTGCTTGGTCGTGTCGCTCCGGCCAGTTCGCCGGCATTGCTGCAACGCTTCCTCGCCGATGACCTCGCGGCGGACCTGGATAGCTATCGCGTGCTTGCGCGGGACCTTGGCATCGACGACATGCTTGAAAGTGCGCTCGCGGCTGCGCGTGACATCAGCTTTGACTCTGTCTCCAACCTGAACATGGGGCGGGCCATCGATCTCGATATGATTCTAGCGCGCGCGCGACGGGCTGGCATCGAAGTGGCGGTTGACCTAGCCCTGGCGTCGGTGCTGATTAACGCGCGCGGGCGGGGTCGCGTGCTTGCACGTCGATTGGCTCGTACTGCGACGATCTCACGCGATCTCGCGCGGGTTCTGCGGCCTGAAGACCTTGCGCCTCTGGCTGCAAAAATAGCAGACTTGAAAGAGTCCCGGCAGATCGCGGAAGCGCTGCTGCAGTCGCTCGCGGACGCATCGCCGGCTGTAGCCCCCGTCCGCGAACTGGCGGAAACACTTGTATTGCAACTGGGGAAAGTCGCTGACCTTGAAGCAGATGTTGCAACCTTGGACGACCACAGCTTGCCCCTACCGGAGAATCCGATCTTTGAACGGCTTGTAAATACGGCGCAGGTGTTTGGGTTGGGTGAAACCAGCGCGCTGACAACCGCGCGGGCAATCCTGACCACAGTAGAAAAGTGTCTGGCCGAAATGCTGCGCTGGTATATTCGAATGCGGGCCATTGGTCATGCAGCAGCCATCATGTCAGATGAGGCCGGCGACGCCAGCGGCGCTACAGAGGCCGGAAATTCGAATTTGTATCTCGACCTGTATGTCGATATGGTCTTCCTGGAAGAGCGTATTCGCGGTAACATGCCTGCCTTCGAGGGCATCCGGCTGGTAAAGTCCCGTACAGATGTACCAGCCGAAATGGGATAGGAGGAGTTACGCAGTTCGTTGGTCGAGTAGCCCCGTCAGGGGCGTATCGAGACCAGGAACTGCGGCAAAACGGG
>JBHHUI010000386.1:0-3767 GCA_046753805.1 Anaerolineales bacterium | reverse complement strand
TCTATGATTTTGGCGAATATGACGGCGAGTTGTATCTGGTGATGCGGCACATGCAGGGCGGGACCTTGCGCGACCGCCTGGACAAAGGTGCTATGACGCTGACAGATTGCGCCACTGTTTTCAATCGGTTGGCGCCGGCGCTCGATGAGGCCCACGTGCAGGGCATGGTGCACCGCGACCTGAAGCCCGGCAACATCCTGTTCGATCAGCGCGACGACGCTTATCTGTCGGATTTCGGCATCGTCAAGTTGCAGTCCGGCGGCGCGACCTTCACCGGGACGGGAATCATCGGCACCCCGGCTTATATGAGCCCGGAACAAGCGCGCGGCGACGAAGAGATCGACGGCCGCAGCGACATCTATGCGCTCGGTACGATCCTCTATGAGATGCTTACAGGCTTTGCCCCGTATGCCGCCACAACGCCCATGGCGCTGGCGCTCAAGCACCTGACTGAGCCGGTGCCGCGGCTGCACGACAAGAACGCCGATCTTCCGGCGGACACGGAGCATATCATTGCAGCGGCAATGGCCAAGGACCCGGATGAGCGTTTTCAGACGGCCGGCGAACTTGCTGGAGCCCTCGCAATCGTGGCGGCCGGCAAGCCGCTGCCCCAAGAACTACAGCATACGCTGGCTGCGCCGTTTGTGATTCCGTTTTTATCCGGCGCGCGCGCGCGGGCAAAAACCAAAATAAGCAACGAACGCTGGCTGCCTATCTGGATGCTGGGCGGCGGGGCGTCCCTGATGCTGGTTGTAATCTTGTTCTTTGTGTTTCGTGGGGTCGGCGGCGCCGGTGTGGGCGGCGGTGGCGCCAGCGTCGGTGAGGATACGGTGACTGCCTCGCCCTCCGCCACAGTGGCGGTGCGGATGCTCGCGACCGATATGCGGGCGCCGACGGAAAAGCTCGAGCCAACGCATACGCCGACGGCGACTGACACGCCGGGGCCGACTGATACGCCCACCGAAACGGCGACGCCCACCGCCACCGAGACGAACACACGGGTTCCGGTATTCAACGCGCTGATTACCTTCCGCGAGTGCCGTGGCATCGACGGCACGATTACGTTCGGCCAGGCCGCGCCGCAGTCGATCCACGCCTGGCACAGCGTGCAATACACGGTTCCACCTGGAACCTACTCGCTGCGCATCGAGTGGTCGGGACATTCCGAGTTCAACGTGGATACGAAGATGACATTTCGAGGCGGCAACCAGGTCGTGGATTTTGGAGATCAGTGCTAGGCGGGCGCGCCGTGCTCCGTTAGGTCACTCCGCTCCCCACACACTGCGCGCGACCTCCACGACCAACTCTAGTTTCGCGATTTCATCGTCCAGCGTAACCGGGTTGCCCGCTGCTGTGCTGGCAAATCCGCATTGAGGGCTGATTGCAAGCCGCTCAAGCGGCATGTACCGAGCGGCTTCGTCAATCCTGTGGCGCAGGTCATCCACCTGTTCCAGTTCGGGCGTCTTGGAACTGACAAGGCCCAGCACAACCGTCTTGCCCGGCGTCATGTGCTCCAGCGGCGCAAAATCCCCAGCACGCGGTGTGTCGTATTCCAGGAAAAAAGCGTCCACGTCCAACTCGGCAAATGCGCGCGCGGCAATATAGCCGTATCCTCCGGAAGCAAGCCAGCGCCCCTTGTAATTGCCCCGGCAAAGGTGCATCGCGATGGTCAGGTCATCGGGCCGTCCGGCGAGCGCAGCGTTCACGAGTCTGATGTACGCCTCGACGAGTTGCTCGGGATCTTCGCCGGCGGATGTGAGCACATTTCGCACATCGGGATCGCACAGCATGGCGAGCGGCACTTCGTCAATTTGTAGATAGCGCGCGCCGCGTGCATGCAGGTCAGCGATTTCTTCGCGGTACACGCGCGCCAGGTCCTCGAAGAAGGCCTCGCGGTCAATGTATGCAGCCGGGCTGATGGCCTTGCTTCCGCGCCAGAAGTGCATTGTGGGTGGTGAAGGCAGCGTTACCTTCGGCGTTGCCGCAGTGGCATGCTGCAGGAATTCGAATTCATGACCCGAAATACTATGCGGGCGATGCACTTTTCCGGATACATGGGGCGCGGTAAACTCACGGGCCGCGCCCGAATTATCGGTGAAGTGATACACCGCCGGGCGCACCTCCAGTCCTTCCACTGCTGCGACAAAGTGCGCCCAGTAGGAAGCGCGCCGGAATTCACCATCTGTGATCGACTGCAGCCCGACGTTTTCCTGGAGCTGCACGACTTCTCGAATGGAGTCGTCCTGGATCGCCTGGAATTCTTCGGCGGTGATAATCCCGGCAGCATGGTCGCGAAATGCTTTGCGAAGTCGGGCCGGGCGCAACAGACTGCCGACATGATCGGCGCGAAATGGAGGCGGACGTTTCATCGGGCTATCCTCTGTTCTAATCTGTGAGTCTACTGTAAAAAGGCAAAGTACAGGTGACTCGCTTTCAGTTGTTCAGAAGTATGTCAGCAGATTGAGCAGATGGAACGGATAAATCGGGTTTTGCCTGCAAATATTCGCCAAATCTGTTCTACCCAGTCGCAGCGCCTGGACGCGGTCCGCTTCATCGGCTGACTTTTTTCAGTGGAGTCATCCGTGATTATGGAGGCTTGAGTGTACCTCAACTTGGCGCGATAATCCCGACGTATGACGATGGACATACCTTTTGACGACTTTGGCAGCGACGGCCCGCCAACCCACTTTGCGCACGCCAATGGCTATCCACCAGCGGCCTATGCACCGCTCATACGGAAACTGACACCGCACCTGCACATTTGTGCTGCCTATTCGAGACCGTTATGGCTTGCCGGCGGCCCGCATGATTACGACCTGCCGGACTGGTCGTGGATGGTGGACGACCTGCTGGGGTGGCTCGAAGCGGCGGGTATGCAACGCGTGATCGGCATGGGGCACTCGATGGGCGGCGTCGCCACGTTGCTGGCAGCGCTCAGGCGGCCGGAGCAATTCCGCGCGCTCGTGCTCCTCGACCCGACATTGCTCCACACGACCTATGCCGCTTTTTTCGGCTTGTTGAAAGCGCTGCGGCTTATCTACCAGTTTCCACTTCTGAAGATGACCCTGCGCCGGCGGAGCGTGTTCGATGATCGCGCTGCCATGTTTGCACACTACCGGCGGAAGGGCGTGTTTCAGCGCGTTGGGGACGAGGCGCTGCACATACTGGTCGAAGCGCAGGCCAGGGACCGGCCCGACGGCAAAGTGACGCTGGCCTACACGCCCGCGTGGGAGGCGCACGTCTATGCCACGTCGCCGCATTACTGGTGGGGGCAACTCGACAAGTTGCAGCTGCCCGTCCTGATCATTGCCGGGCGCGACACAGATATCTTTGGGCCGGCCTCCATCCGCATGTTCCAACGGCGCGTTCCGCACGCGCGCATCGAGGTCATTGACGACGCCGGGCACCTCGTGCCGCTGGAGCAACCGGCGCGCGTCGCGGAACTTATCCTCGATTTTCTGGCAGGAGTCGATTAGTCTGACAGGTCGCCGAGTTCAAACAGTCGGGCTGCGGTCTTGAACAGCACCTGCCGCTTGGTCTCTTCCGAAAGCGGCAGCGCGTAAAAGTCTTCAATATTGCGCCCTATGTCGCGCACGCCCGGCCCGGGCCAGTCCGATCCGAACAGGGTCTGGTCGGCTACGCGCTCGATCCACGGGAAATAACTGAGCAGCTTTTTCGGTGGAACGCTCGAAATATCGAGGTACACGTTGCGCGAGCGGCGCAACAGGAAGAGCGCTGCGCCCATCCACAACGGTCGCCCGCCGTGG
>JBHHUI010000385.1:0-3781 GCA_046753805.1 Anaerolineales bacterium | reverse complement strand
GGCAACGGACTTTTCGGCGGTGCTGAAGATGCGCTCCGCGCTCGTAATAACGGTGGTGTGCTCGGTGATGTAGCCGCCCGCCAGGGCGCGCCCGGCCTCTGCCGGTTCCAGGGCGGCCACGATGTCCACATCGCCCGCGCTTGGAAAGAGACTGAAGATCGGATCAGCCGGCGGATCGTTGACCGGGAACAGCTCAAAATAATACGTCGTCGCGCCGGTGCGCTGCGCCACGCCCGGAATTGAAGTCGCCTGTGCGGGATACCTCGCCGCGCGGGCTGCTTCGACCAGCCAGTCGGTGAGCACACCGCCGCCCTGCCCGCCGAGAGCGGCGATGAGGACGCAGAACGGTCTATCGGCTGCCATTGGATTCGACCCCTGACGGCGATTGAGTGTCATAGGCGCCCATCCAGGTGAGCAGTTGAGTCGACGTCCGCGCGCGCAGCCGCTGCCAGACGCCCGGATTGACAATCCGCCGGGCGCGGTAGAACGAGGGGCACAATCGCGCCGCGTGCGCTGCTTCCCCGCATAATCCGCAGGCCACGCAGTTCTGATCGACATACGCCGTGGGACCGTCCTTCAAGGGATCGGCCGCCGGGCACAGCGTCAGTGACGGGCAGCCACTCAGGCGCATGCACGAGTGGTCGCCCGTGCACACGTCGGCATCCACACCGAAACGCTCGCGAGCAACGGGCAGGCCGCCCTGCTCCGCCGCCAGCCGGCGCGGGCGCTCGCGCCGCTGTCGGGCAAGCATGCACTCATCATCGGAAATAATTACCCGCAGCTGCGCGCCGCGCGCGTCGAGCGCTTCTTCCACCACCCGGCGCGCAGCGGCCACATCGTAGGCGTCAATGCGCTCGATCCATTCGACGCCCATGCCGCGCAGCGTGGCCTCGATCGACACGCGCACCGGGTCGCCAACCGCGTTCGAGCCAGTTGAGGGCAGGTGCTGCTGTCCAGTGGCCGAGGCATAGCCGTTCTCGACAATGATGAGCACAGCGTCGTGACGGTTCCAATGCGCATTCGCCGCGCCGGTTACGAGGCCATTGTGCCAGAAGCCGCCATCGCCCATGACGACCACGTTCGGCTGGCCAAGCGCCGGCCCGACCGCCCCGCTGCTGGCCAGACTCATCCCGTAACCGAGTACGGTACTGCCGATGTTGAATGGCGGCAAAGTCGCGAACGTATTGCACCCGATATCCATGGAAATGTGCAATGGCCCGCGCTCCTGCTGAATGAGTTTCAACGCCGTGAACAATGGGCGTTCGGGGCAACCAACGCAGAACCCCGGCGGGCGCGGCGGGATGACCGGCAGCGGCGCGGCCGCCCGCGCGCGAGCCGTCGCCGCTGCGCGCTGCTGTCGCCGGGCCGCGACCACCCGGACGGTCTTCCTCGAACTGGTCTGTTCCAGCCAATCGGCCAACCCGGCGCGCACCACGTCCGCTGTGTATTCGCCGGCTTCCGGCAAGACACCTTTACCCCAAATGGCGCACTTCAGCCCGACGCGCTGCGCAATGGCGCGGACTTCCTGCTCAATGTAAGCCGGCTGGCCCTCTTCGACGATGAGCACGTGCCGCTTGCCGCGCAGAAACGATTCAATTTGCTCCGGCACGAGCGGGTAGACGGCGTTCAGCACCAGCAGCGGCAGATCGGTTTGGCCGTACGCGTCAGCCAGGCCCAGCAACCGCAGGCCGCGCAATACGACATTGTATTCGCCGCCTTGCACGATGATGCCCGTGCGGCCGCCGTCGCCTTCAAAGCGTTCGTTAATCATCTGAGCCTGAATAAACTGTCGCGCCGCCGGCAGCCGTTCCGCGATCTTCTCCCGTTCCTGCGCGTAGGTTGACGGCGGAAGCACGATGCGCCCGTAATCGCGCAGCGCCGAGGGCAGCAGATTGTGCGGGCCGAATGGGGGTGGGCGGTTGTCCTTGCAGACGAAGCTGCCGGTCATGTGGATCGCGCGGATGCGCAGGCCCATCATTACCGGCAGGTGACAGGCCTCTGAGAGGTCGAAGGCCAACTCCGCGGTCTCGACCAGCTTCGGCAGGTGATAACGTGGATTGAGCAGCGGCATCGACGACTTAAGCGCGTAGGCGTAGGTGCGCTCTTGCAGGATGCTCGCCCCCGCACCGTAATCCTCCCCGATCAGAATCAGGCAGCCGCCAGTGACCCCGGCCGAGCACAGGTTGGAAAGTGCATCCGAAGCAACGTTGGTGCCGACGATCGACTTCCACGTCACTGCACCGCGCAGCGGGTAATGGATCGAGGCTCCCAGCAGCGCCGCCGCGCCGGCCTCGCTGGCGGAGGACTCGAACTGCACGCCCATCGGCGCGAGCACGGCATCGCGCGCGTCGGCCAGCACATCCATCATGTGCGAAATCGGCGCGCCGGGGTACCCTCCCACATAAGCGACGCCTGCCTGGAGAAGCGCCTTTGTCATCGCCAGGATGGTTTCGCCGTGGAATACCTCGCCCGCTCCGAGTGTGAGTTTGTGCACATCGCCCGCGAATGAGCGTTCCCTGCCGCGCGTGGTGGTGTAGCCGTTCCTTGATCGTTTCATGGCGAGTTCATCGGACGCGGATAGAGCGCTCAACGCGAACCTGACGCCCCCATCAGTTCCAACCCGGCTTCACATGCGGGCCGGCGAACCCCGGCGTGCGCGCCGGTGTGTGCTCGATGGCGAATCCCTGGTTGTAGGCCGCCCGCGCAATGAGCGTGTACTTGAGGCGCCAGCCCATCCCCAACGCCCCCAGCCCGGCCAGCCATGCCAGTGCGACGGCGTTGGGAATGACCAGCGCGATCACCAAAGCGGCCAGAGGCATGAGATGGCCAGACACGACGATTCCGCGTCTGACCCGCGCCAGCTCGGCCAACGTGCCTGCGGGGGCCGCACCCGGGGCGCTGAGGGCCTGCTGATAGATCGTCCAACTCCACAACCGCAACGCCACCAGTACGAGCAGCGTTGCCGGCAGCCATGCGCCCACCGCGCCAAACGGCAGGGTTGCAAAGGTAAGGAGCGCTGCACCCTCGGTCAGGCCGGTAACAACAATCAGCGGGACGGCCAGCGGCGCACGCCACGCTGGGATGCCGCGCGCTGCTCTCAGGATGCGCGCCTGAGCGTAGAGAAACCCCATTCCGATCAGTGCAGCAACCCCGACCAGCGCTGTGGAACGGAGCCAGATTCCGAGCAGGCCGAATCCGAGCACCGGCAGCGATAGAAAGGCCTCGCGCGTCATCCATGACGTGCGCGGATTGAGGAATACAAATAACATCCGCCAACGGCGTCCAAGCTTGATCCAGACCATGAAAAGCCCGAGACTCACGAATGCCAGCGCCAGCAAACCTGTGCGCAGCAGCCACACCCCGTCGGCCAGGGCTGCCAGGGTTGTAAACAGCAGCAGGCCGGTGCCGGTGCCGCCGCAGATAAATTGGACGCTTGCACGCCAATCCCAGGGCGTCTGATGCCAGGGGCTATCTCTCATACGTCAAAGTCCTCCTGCCCGCTTGGCGCACCGACAGGCAATGCATAATCCACGAATTACACGAATGGCACGAATATACGTCTATTGTGAGCATCCATTCGTGATATTCGTGCCATTTGTGGATCACACGCGGCCCTCTTCCAACTCCGGCGCCTCGCTCCCCCTGCGTGCGTCCCACAGGTAGTAAAAGCCGGGGTCCGCCCCCAATTCGGCGTGCATCTGGAAATGTTCGTTCTCGGCCAGCAGGCGCGACACATTGCTCTGCGGATCATCGATATCCCCAAAGTGGAGTGCGTGCGCGA
>JBHHUI010000384.1:0-3784 GCA_046753805.1 Anaerolineales bacterium | reverse complement strand
ATGTTTTCAAGGTGGTAAAAGAAATCGTACTGCTGCCCGTACAAGTGAAAGAGCGTCTGGAACAAATTGCCGAAGTTGGCCTCGAGGCGCTGCACAAACGCTCTCCAGGCTGCCTTGTCGGCGGCCTGCCGCGAATAGCGCCGCTTGACGCGCGGCAGGAGCCGTTGCAAAGAGATGCGGGCTTGTTCTTCGAGCCAGGCTTCGTCGGGGGGGGAAATCATGGATCGGATTGCGTGCGAATTAATCCGCCTGCAAGGTGAGAAACTCCCGCACCTGCGCCTCCGTCGGCAGGGACGGAATCGCGCCACGCCCGGTTGTAGTGAGCGCGCCGGCCGCGTTGGCGTAGCGGCAGACATCATACAGCCACCCTGAATCCACCCTGACCGATGGACTCTCCAGCAGCCCCCGAAGCACGGCGGCCACAAAGGCATCTCCCGCACCGGTGGCGTCTACTGCTTCCACGCCAAAGCCCGGCACGCGCCCCGCCGTGTCGGCGCTGAAGAACGTGCAGCCGTTCGCACCCTGGGTTACAAAGAGCAGCCGCAAATCGTCGTGCCACAGACTGCGGGCGGCGGACTCCATTTCCGGCTCCGACGTGAGAAACCGCAACTCGTCCTCACTCACTTTGATCACATTTGCCAGCGGCCAACCCAGCCGGATACCCGCCCGAGCAGCGTCCGCATCCGGCCAGAGGGCCAGGCGCAGGTTCGGATCGTACGAGACGAGCCGGCCGGCCGCGCGCGCAGATTGTGCGGCAAGTAATGTCGCCGCGCGCGCTGGATCGTCGATTAAGCTGATCGATCCAAAGTGGAAAATCTGTGCGCCAGCGATAACATCTGTATCGACATCCTCTGGCCGGTAAAGCATGTCGGCGCTGGGATGGCGATAGAACATGAAATCGCGTTCGCCGGCGGCCGTCAGAGACACAAATGCCAGCGCGGTGCGCGCCGCGTCCGTAAATCGCAGCCCGGAGACGTCCACGCCGTTTTCAATTAGCGTGTCCGCGAGAAAGCGACCAAAGGCGTCGTTGCCGACCTGGCCTACGAATGCGCTGGATACTCCCAGCCGGGCGAGGCCAACTGCGACATTGGCCGGCGCGCCGCCGGGAGCCTTCTTGAAGGCCAATGCATCGGCCACGGCGACGCCCGACTCGGTCGGAACAAAGTCAATCAGCAGTTCGCCGAGGCAGGCGATCTCAGCCATCTGTGGTCACCTATCGGTCAACAGTGAACCGCGCGCAGGAATCGAACGGGGGTAAGTCATGCTTTATGCTTCATGGCCGGGCAGCAGCACGGTTTGCACCGGATACGGAATATTGATGCCGGCTTCCTCGCAGGCCTTCTTGATCGCTTTCACACCACAGTCGAGCGCGCCGAAGTAGCCCGCCTGTTGCACGTCGAACCAGTAGTATGCCGTCAGATCGACCGACGAGTCGCCAAAGGACTTAAACACAACCGCCGGCGCCGGATCGTCGGTGAGCACACCCGGCACGGTTCGCAGCGCAGCCGTGAGCACATCGCTCACGGTCTCAAGGTCCGACTCATATCCCACCCCCACTTCCAGTGCAATGCGCCGACGTGTGACCCGCGTGAAATTCGTGATGGCCGACACGTAGACATCGCCATTGGGTATTGAGATCTGCAGGCCATCAAACGTACGCATTTCGGTATCGCGCAGGCGGATGTCCGTAACGGTACCCTGGTATCCACTGACAGAGATCGAATCACCAATGTCGAATGGCTGTTGGAGGAGCAGCAGCGCGCCGGCGATGAAGTTTTTCGAGACATCCTGCACCGCAAATCCGATCGTAAACCCGACGATCCCCAGCCCGGCCAGGAATCCGGTCAGATCGAAATCAACCTGCTGCAGTCCCATAATTGTCCCCGCGCCAATAACCGTCCATCGCGTCAGGCGCACGAGCAACAGACTCAGTTCCGGATCGACCTGACGGATCTGCAAGGCGCGGCTCACACCGCGCGCGCTCAGGCCCGAGACGACCATGCTGGCTGCGAACACGAGCAGCGCTACGATGAGCTTTGGCACGAACAGGATCATTTGCTCGATGAAGATTTGGATTGGCTGGCTAAAGAAATCCATTGCGTTTACCCCATGTGGCAGCGGACTTTCACGTCTGGTAAATCATCATTCGAAAACCGATGTGGATTGTATATCAAACGGGCGGTGACAGGACGAAAACTACCCGCCCGCGCGCAGCCAGAGATACTGATAGGGTTCCAACTGCAACTCCAGCCGCCCGGATTGCAGTGGAAAAGTCCCGCCGCCGGCAAGTATGTCGCGGACCGCGACATGTCCAGTATAGAGAATGACCGCCAATTGAGGCGCAGCGGACAGGTTATGCACGATCAGCAAGTCTTCGCCGGGCAACGACCGGACGTACGCCGCAACCGCCGGGTTACCACTGTCTTTCCATTGGAAGTCGCCGCTTCCAAACGCGGCAAAGCGCTTGCGGACCGCGATCATGCGCCGGACCGAATGGTAGAGGGAGCGCGGGTCGGCCTGCTGCGCTTGCGCGTTTACAGTCGCCGGGCCGTACTCATCGCCGGCCACGATGGGCGCAAACAGCGCCGCGCGATCAGCCACAGAAAACCCGGCGTTAAGCCCGGCCTCCCATTGCATGGGCGTGCGCACGCCGTTGCGGTCCGACAGCCGGAGGTTGTCGCCCATGCCAATCTCGTCGCCGTAATACGCAATCGGCGAGCCGGGCAGCGTAAATAGCAACGAGTTCGCCAGTTCAATCTTGCGGCGGTCATTGTCCAGCAGCGGCGCCAGGCGTCGCCGAATGCCGAGGTTGAGCCGCATGCGTTCTTCGGGTGCATACTGTTGCCACATCCACTGGCGCTCGTCTTCCGTCACCATTTCAAGCGTCAGTTCGTCATGGTTGCGCAGGAAGATGCACCACTGGCACTCGTCCGGTATGGAAGGCATGCGGTCGAGAATACCTTTCAAATCGGCGTACACGCCTTTGCGCAACGCCATGAAGATGCGCGGCATCACGGGAAAGTGAAAACCCAGGTGGAATTCCGCCCGACCGGCAGCGGGGTCCCCAAAGTATCGGCGCACGTCTTCGGGCCATTGGTTGGCCTCACAGAGCAGCACGCGGTCGGGATAGTGCGCATCCATGAATCGGCGCACCTCCTGCAGGTAAGCGTGCGTTTCCGGCAGGTTTTCGCAGTTGGTACCTTCGCGCTCGAACAAATACGGTACGGCGTCGGCGCGAAAACCATCGACGCCCAGGTCGAGCCAGAAGCGGGCGATGGCGATCATTTCAGCGCGCACCGCCGGATTGTCGAAGTTGAGGTCGGGCTGCGAAGCGTAAAAGCGGTGCCAGTAATATTGCCCGGCTTGCTCATCCCAGGTCCAGTTGGAAGTCTCGGAATCGAGAAAGATGATGCGGGCGTCCGAATATTCGTCGGCGGCGTCGCTCCACACATAGTAGTCGCGATAGGGCGAGCTGCGGTCCGCGCGCGCAGCCTGAAACCAGGGGTGCTGGTCCGAGGTATGGTTCAGCACGAGGTCGGTAATGATGCGCATGCCGCGCGCGTGAACGGCGTCCACCAGCGCCCGGAAATCATCAAGCGTGCCATAGTCCGGGTGAATGTCGTAGTAGTCCGCAATGTCGTAGCCGTCATCACGCAGCGGCGAGGGATATACCGGCTGGAGCCAGATGGCGTCCACGCCCAGAGCCTCAATATAATCGAGTTTTTGGAGCAGGCCCTGAAAGTCGCCAATGCCGTCGCCGTTGCTGTCGTGAAAGCAACGTACG
>JBHHUI010000383.1:0-3784 GCA_046753805.1 Anaerolineales bacterium | reverse complement strand
ACCGAGGCGGGCTGGCGTTGGTCTGCGATCTGCGACATGAGCTTGCGTGTGATTTTTGGATCAAGCGCGGATTTTCCTTCGTGCACATCGCGCACGGCCTGAATAATGGTCTCCGGTGAGGCAGTCTTGAGCACGTAGCCGTTGGCGCCGGCCTGGAGCACTGCCATCACGTAGGGGTCTTCGTCGTAGGCCGTCAGCACCAGCACGCCGATCTCCGGCAGCTTGGCGCGCATCCAGCGCGTGACTTCGATGCCGCTGGCTTTCGGCATTTGAATATCCAGCACGGCCACATCGGGCCGGTGGTGTTCGATGAGCGTGCGCGCCATCTCGCCATCGTCGGCCTCGGCGACGACGACGATATTGTCTGCCCGCTCGAGGAATTGGCGGATTCCCGCCCGCACTACGGCGTGGTCGTCGGCAAGCAGTACGCGAATGGATTCACTACGCATCGTTGCTACGAAACTTCAGGGGTTAGCCGCCACCCCGGCGACGCTGACGGTCGGGCGAACGCGAATGGAATTGGAACCATACTATCGTATTTCCATGTTCGACGTAATCCTGCAATCTGTCAAGCGTGTGGATCGCAGCGTATGAACGTATTGCAGAGGAAGTATCAGGCGCGCCGTGATCGTCTCTCGGTACTCGCGCGCATTATGGTAGGCCTCTGCTTTCGGTGCTTTGTAATGATCGGATGCGTTGCGACCGGGATCGTCGAGGGAATTGCGTTTGTTTGCCTTCGTCCGTGCTCCTCCCCTCAGTAGTCATGCCACTGACGAAGAGAGGAGCACGGAGTTCGACGGATGGGAAGCCGGCTTTAGTGGTGGTGACCGTGATGCTCGTGGTCGTGATGCTCGCCGTGATCGCTGGCGCCGTGCAAGTATTTCTCTGGCTCCTTGTCGAAGGCGACTTTGCAGCCTCGAGCGCAGAAGTAGTACGTCTGACCCTGATATTCGGATGTGGCGGCCGCCGACTTTTCGTCGACTTCCATGCCGCAAACCAGGTCTTTTGCCATGGTGTCTCACCTCCTTTCGTTGAAACAGGATTTGCCCATTGCCATGCGAAGCGATTTACGACCGCCGACAGCAGACCGCTGTCCGCCGTCGGTTGTCGGTAGTCCTTGCGCGCTTCGCTAAGTCAGGCTGAACGCGAAGTACACCATCACGCCCAGTATCGCCAGCAGTATAAGCAATATCGCCCAGCCGATGGGGTTGCTGAGCATGAACGCCGTGCCATGCATCATCCCCATCGTCATCATTCCGCCGGTCGAGAACAGGTCGACCAGAACCAGGATAACGACCAGGGCGATGACGCCGCCGACGATCAGAAGGATTGTAGTGAGTGGATCCATGGGACGCCTCCCTTATTGTTGCATGCGGACTCGCGCCGGGACTGCGCGGCTCCGACGGGTGAGCAGTGCAGTCCCGGCCGTGCGTATCTCGTCAATCGCCCGCTGCCGACAACACAGCCTGCTCGCCTCGGGACGCCCCGGCCGCGGCCGGCCGCATCGTCACCCGCTCGTAGGTCGGGCGGATGTCCACCTTGCGCAGGCGGTTGGCATTGGTGACCACCGTGGTGGAACTGGTGGCCATGGCGATTTCTGCCAGCACCGGATGCATCCAGCCGATAATCGCCAGCGGGATCATCACGACGTTGTAGAAGAAAGCCCAGAACAGGTTTTGCTTGATCTTTCGAAATGTGGCGCGGCTCAGACGGATAGCGCTCACGACGCCCGACAGATGCCCGCTCACCAGCGTCACATCTGAGGCCTCGATGGCGATATCAGTGCCGGTGCCGATGGCGATGCCCACGTTGGCCTGGGTCAGCGCCGGGGCATCGTTGATGCCGTCGCCCACGAAAGCCACCAGTCCAAACCGCTTTTGTAGCTTCTGAACTTCGGACACTTTGCCGTCGGGGAGCACCTCGGCCAACACGTGGTCAATGCCCACCGTGCTGGCGATTGCTGCCGCCGTGCGCTGGTTGTCGCCGGTGATCATGGCGGTCTGGATGCCCATCTTGTGCAGTTCGCCGATGGCGTCCCGCGAATCTTCCTTGAGCGTATCAGCGACGGCGACGACGCCGGCCAGTTGACCCTCAATCGCCACGAGCATGGCGGTCTTGGCTTCCTCTTCCAGGCGCGTCAACTCGCCCTCCAGCGGAGCGGCGTCGATGCCGTGCTCGTGCAGCAGGCGGCGCGAACCGACCAGCACGGACTGACCATTCACGACCGCGCGCACGCCCTTGCCGCGCACGGCCTGAAACTTCTGCGGCTCGGCCAGCGCCAGGCCCTGCGCCTGGGCGCGTTCGACAATGGCCCGTCCCAAGGGGTGTTCGCTGCCGCGTTCGACGGAGGCCGCCAGGCGGAGCACTTGATCATTGTTCATTGTCTCATCGTTCAGCGCCACGACATCCGTCATATCCGGCTTGCCCTTGGTGATCGTGCCCGTCTTGTCAAATACGACGATGTGGACATCCTTCAGCGTCTGGATGGCCGCGCCACTGCGGATAAGGATACCGTTCTCTGCGCCCATGCCACTGCCCACCATGAGCGCCGTGGGTGTGGCCAACCCCAGTGCGCATGGGCAGGCGATGACGAGCACCGCGACCATGGAGACAATCGCCAACGTGACCACACCCAGATTGGCGTTCACCCAGGGCAGGAACGTGCCCGCCTGCACCAGGGGCTGCATTGCGCCGGACAGGAACACCCACGCCAATACGGTGAGCACGGCGATGCCGATGACGACCGGGACGAAGACGCCCGTCACGCGGTCGGCGAACTCCTGGATGGGTACTTTGGAACCCTGGCATTCTTCCACCAGCTTGATCACCTGCGAGAGGAAGGTGTCTTTGCCCACCCTGGTGGCCTGTATCTTGAGCAGTCCCTCCTGATTGACGGTGGCGCCGATGACTTCATCATCCGGATGCTTGTTGACGGGCATCGACTCGCCGGTAGCCATGGATTCGTCGATGGCGCTCTCGCCTTCGAGGATGAGGCCGTCGGTAGGGATCTTTTCCCCGGGGCGCACGACCATCACGTCGCCGACCTGCACCTCTTCGATGGCGATCTCCACTTCCTGCCCGGCGCGCAACACGCGCGCCGTCTTAGCGCCCAGTTCCAGCAGTTTGCGGATGGCCTGCGAGGCGCGCCCTTTGGCGGTTTCTTCGACGTAGCGCCCGGTCAGGTGAAAAGCCATGATCATGGCCGCCACGCCGGCGTAGTTCGCCACGGGGGCGAAGAACGCCGCCGGGCCGGTCAGGAGCGAGACGCCGGTGCCCAGCGCGATGAGCGTATCCATGTTGGCATGACCGTGGCTGACGGCGGCCCACGCGCCGCGATAGGTCTTGCGCCCGACCCAGAAGAGCACCGGCAGGGACAGCAGGATCATGCCCAGGTCAAAGATGACACGGTTGGGCCAGGCGACGCCCCAGATCATCTCGGGGAGCATCCAAAGGATGATGGGCGTGGTGAAAGCCCAGGCGATGCGCATGCGGAAGCGCGCCGCCTGCATCTTCCGTTCTTCCTGGTCGCCGTCGTCGGCGCTGGCGACGCTGGTTTCCTTGATGTCCAGCACCTCGTAGCCGGCGTCGGCGACGGACTGTTTGAAGTCGGCCAGGCCGGCCACGCCGGGGACGAAGGTCACCGTGGCGCGTTCGGTGGCCAGATTGACGTTGGCCTGGAGCACGCCGCGCGTGTCGTTCAGGGCGCCCTCCACGTGGCTGACGCAGGAAGCACAGGTCATGCCGCCGATGGGCAGGGTGAGCGTTTCCGTCGGCACGTCATAAC
>JBHHUI010000382.1:0-3786 GCA_046753805.1 Anaerolineales bacterium | reverse complement strand
TGCAATTCGTAGATGATGCCGTCTACAGTCACGGTCGCGCCGGGATAGAATTGCGTCGGCGGGAATCCGGTCTGGCGCGGGAGCGTGATACGAACTGTCTCCGTATCGGTCGCCCCGCCTATCCGGCCCAGGTCGATACGCCCCTGGTCCATGACGCCATAGACAACCACGTCCGCGTCGCCCGGATTGCTGAACGTCATCTGCATGCCGTTGGGGACGTTCGGCGATTGCGCCGCTCTCAGCAGGCCCCTGGCGGCGTGGTCCCGGATATAGGTCTCCTGCGCTGGCGCTGGCGTGCGATACAACGGCCGCGCCCATTCGCCGAGGACACCGCCGCGTTTGTGATAAGCCGTGAACTCGTACTCCAGGTAGTCATTGTGCCCGCTCACGGTGATTCCGCCGTCACCAGTGCGCTTGAGCGCCTCGCTCTCGGCTGACCATTCGCCGGAGCCGTTGACCAGGCGATACCGCAGGTACATCGGCGTGGCGCTCTCACCTGTAGCCGCCGTCAGCGTCACCACTACCTGTCCGCTGCTCGCCACCGCAGAGGCGAGGGTCGGCGCGTCGGGCAGGGAGCCCACCGGGTCGTAGGCGCCGGTGTACTCCGTGCCGCCGGCGCCGTACTGCACACCGAGCTGCACCTCGGCCGGTAGCGCCTCGTGGTAGGTGCCGACCTTTGGAGTGCCATCGATGTTGTACGCCGTGCTCTCGCGCACATTGCCCACACCAGGATCAATCGACGGTATCTCGCCCGGCGTAAAATCGACATTGGTATTGTTGCCGCTATCCGTGCAGGTATAGGCGCTGAGAGTAGTGCCGCTCGAAGCATCACAATACGAAATATCAGCCCATATCGCCGTAGCGGAGCCGGTCACATTGAGCGTCCAGGCCGATGCCCCTTGCACGGTGATGTACGCGGAGGCGTCGCCGTACATGAGGAAGTCGCCACCGACAACGAGGTTTGAGCCGCCGAGGTCTGATATGGTCGCCCCGACCTGAATCGTCGCATCGCCGACGGTCGTTAGCGTCTGGCCGTTGAGGTCAAACGTGCCGGAACGAACGCTCAGAGTGTCAGTGGTGAACGCCTCTAACAGCTGCACGGATGCGTCTATCACCACATCCTCAAGCGCCTGGCCGTCAAGCGATAGGCTTTGTGTGCCGCTGCCGGCGAACGTAATGGTGCCGGTGCCTTTCGTCCACGTCGTCGTGTAACTGCCGGTTCCCGCATGCAGATCGACATTGCCGTAAATGGTCCAGTTCGGATTGTTGGTGCTGTTGGTGATGGTCATGCCGTTAGCACCCGACGAGGTAATCGTCAGGTTATTGCATCGGATGTCCCCCGCTATCGGCACCACCTCCCCGCCGTTGTGATTGATCAAAACGTCTGCGAATCGCCAATCTGCTGAGGGGAAGGCGTGTGTTTTGGATGCCGCGCCGTATATGGTGAAGGTGCCTGTAAACGAAAACGCGGGCTGCCGATTGTTGGTGAACGTTATCCCCGTGCGTCCGTCCCAGGACAATGTCCCCGTGCCGGTTATGTCCCCGCTCGCCCCCACCACAAACGTTGTTGCTGACCCGTCCAAAAACAGTTTTTTGGCGCCGGCGGCAATCACGCCATTGATCGTGACGGCATTTGTACTGCTGCTCGAAATATACGTATCCGTGGAGAGCGTGATTGTCGCCCCGGCAGCTATCGTAATCTCGTAAAACGCATTCACCCAATACCTATTCGCAAAGCCGCCATCGCCGGTTTGCGTGTAGAGGATACTCGTTGACGCCAAAATCTGCGAATTAGGAAACGAAAAGTCGCCGCTGTTGTTGATTTTTGAGGTATTCCCTGCGTTGATAACCGCGCCAGTATTTGCGGTGAGGCCGCCCGTGGTCAGACCACTCACTGCAGACACACCGATAGTCAGCGTGCCGGTGATAGTGGTTGTCCCGGTAACGGTCAGGTCATAGGTGCTGATATCGAGCGCGCCGGTTGCGTCCACTGTCGCGCTTTTGGCCGCCTCGTTCTGCGTCAGCGTGACCGTGTGCCCGGCCTGAATAGTTACGTCATGCGCCGATGTCGGCGTGCCGCCCTCGTTCCAAGTGGCGGGGTCGTTCCAGTTGCCGGTCTGTTTGCTGGTGTAGGCTGTGATGGCGCCGGTTACACCCCGGTTGGAGTAAGCCCCCACGTCAGCCTTGCCCCAAGCGCCAACGCCTACCGCCGGGCTGGTGGCGATCAGCGTGTAGTCGTCATTCGTCGCGTCGGTGTAGTCGGTTTCCGGGCCGCCGGTGTCGGTGGTGATGGCGTTCAGGTCATCCGGCCAATCGACAATGCCCGTGTTGGCGCTAGTATTATCGCGAGTACGGTTGCGCCAGAAAAACACGGGATGATCATTCACTACCGCGTCATAGAATATGTAACCGTTATCGGTGAAAATGTTGTCACAGGCGATTAGCGGCGTCGTTTTATTATACGTCTGCGACTTGATGGCCGCGGTAGTACAATCGACGACAGTATTGCACACCAAAAACGGCAACGGCCCCGCGTTGTATTGCGATTGCACTCCGACATTACACTCGTAGATCAGACAGCCCACTATTGTGGGAAAGACAACGCCCGCGCCTGAAAGCATGATCCCAATCCCTGTGGGGTGCGTGATGCGGCAATGGTATACACAGCATTGCCCGGCGGAGATAAACACCGCCATTCCGGCAGTAGATGAAGTGTTTGTCGCATCACAGTCTATTATGTGCGTATTAGACCCCACAAACACCGCCTTTATAGACGCCGTGCCCGTGCACTCAAAGAACGACCGGAAAAAAACAATGTCCTGCCCGGAGGCCCACATCACTGCCCCCGCCGCTAGTGCTCCCGTGGTTTTTATCGACTCCCAAATGACATAGTTGGTTGCAAGGTTTAGGTTGTACGAAGCTCCGCCGTCTATTGTCGGCATATTGGTTGTGTCAAGAGCACCAGTCCCCCCATTCGTGCGCCCCTGATCGCCATCACCTATGGTCGTGGTGTACCCTCGGAACCAAATCGGGGACGTTACCGAGCCCGCGTTAGCTAGGGATAAACTCGCGGTCAAAGTGTATGTCGCGTCATTCTTGACGTTCACCCGGTCGCCAGCAACAGCATTCACGAACGCCTCCGTCAAGCTCCACGCATCAAGCTCGCTGGCACCTGTGTGCGCGCCAGAGCCTGTCGGGTTGGAAAACTTCTCAGTGAGTGCCATTACTTGCCTCGCTTAGGCCGCCATCCGGTTTCGCGTAATGACCCATAAACGTAGGCCTTCGCGCGTTTGCCCCGAAGCCCCTTATTTTTCGCCTGCCGTTTCAAGCGCGCTTCGAGCTTTTTTGGCATTCTCGCCCTCTCGTATCCAATGGCGGCGCAGCGCCCATTCCACTATGCCCCGGCAAGCATCGCATAACGCCGCGTCAGGCATCAGCGCCAACGCATGGCGCACCACCTGGCCGCGCATGCCCAGAACATATAGGGGCTGCGCTTTTTCCGTCCCACAACATTCACAGGCCATCGCGCCGCCCCTGTATTATCGCCGAGATAACGATCACCAACAGACACACCAATAGCCATACAAGCATAACCCTCATCGGTTGCGCCGCTCGGCCAGCGCATCCAGCTTGCTGTCCAGTCGGTCGAACCGAGCATTCATTTCCTGACGCAAATCCTTAACCGCCGTGCGCTGGTGGTCAACGTCCCGCTGAACCGCATTCATGCTGTCGGCGCTCGCGCTGGTCATCACCACCGCGCCGCAGGCCAGCCCGGCGAGGGTGATA
>JBHHUI010000381.1:0-3787 GCA_046753805.1 Anaerolineales bacterium | reverse complement strand
CCAGTTATTGGGGCTGCGTTTATCCTTGTGGTCCTCGTCAGCTACTTCGCAACAGGTTGAGCTGGTACGGCCTCCACGCGCTCCGCTCGCAACTCCGGCGATCCCAGCCCCGGGTTCATTTCGACCGTTCCCTCCACCACCACTGCGCGCCGCGCGCGCCAGGCCTCGCGGTGGCGGCGATACAGTTGCCCCGGCATGATCACGTCGAGCGTCCCGTGCGTGTCTTCTAATTCCACCCGGTAATACAGCGCGCCCTTTCGGTCGCGTTCGCCCCGCGCTGTCTGCCGGATTCCGGCCAGCCGCACGCGCGCGCCGATCTGCCCGGCGGCCTCGACGGTGCTCACGACAGAAGCATCCAACCGGGATGCGATCAACTCCAGTGGGTGGGCGCTGACGCCGACGCCGAGTACAGCTTCTTCGTGTGCGACGCGCGTTTCCAGCGGCCACGAGACCTCGCCTACGTCCGCTGGCCCAAACAGCGCCAGTTGCCCGCCCTGCCAACCGCCGGCTTCCACCTGCCGTAACATCGCAGGCTGGCTGCCCAGACCCGCCAGCGCGCCGCAACGCACCAGGTTTGCAGCTTCTTTTGGCTGCGGGTCGACGCGCGTCAGGAAATCCATCAGCGACCCGAAAGGGCGCGCCGCGATAATGCGTTGCGCGGTGCGTTTGCGTACGTCGCGCACCTGCGTCAGACCCATGTACAACGCCGGCGCGGCATCTCGATACACGACGGAGAATTGATGCATCGAGTGGTTGACGTGCGGCGGGCGCACGGTCAGCCCCATGCGGCGCGCCTCTGAAAGATAGACGCGCTGGCTGTAATATCCGCCCCAGTTGGCCAGTACGGCGGCCATGAACTCGGCCGGGTGGTGCGCCTTGGCCCAGGCCCCGCGCCAGGCCACGCGCGCATACGAGGCTGCATGCGCTTTGGGAAACCCATAGCCGGCGAAGGCCGCCATCAAGTCCCAGATACGTTCGCTCACCGACGCGGGTACGCCGCGCTGCTCCAGCGCGCCTGCCATAAAGCGTTCCTTGAGCGTCCGCATCTGCGCGCCTGGGTCGAAGTGGCTCATGGCGCGGCGTAGCAGGTCGGCGTCAGCCAGACTCAGTCCGGCTATTTCGTGGGCGATGCGCAGCACCTGCTCCTGGTAGAGGATGACGCCGTGCGTCTCGGCCAGCAGCCCGGTCAAGGCGGGGTGCAGATACTCGACCGGCTCCTGACCCAGATGGCGTCGGACGAAGGCATCTTTCAGCCCGCCCGTCAGCGGGCCGGGTCGGAAAAGCGCCAACGCCACGGTAATGTCGTCCGGGCTGTGCGCCTGTACCTCCTTCAGCGTCAGGCGCATGCCATTGGACTCGATATTGAAGCAGCCAATCGTGTCGCCGGCGCGCACCAGCTTGGCCGCGTCCGGGTCGTCGTCCGGGATGGCCTCCAGCAAGTCCAGGCTGCGCGCCGCGCCCGCATGGATTTGTTCCGCCACATCGCCGAGCACGCTCAGGCCACGGATGCCGAGCAGGTCGATCTTGACAAGCCCCAACGCCTCGACCGCGTCGAGGTCGAACTGGGTGATGGCGACGCCCTTACTCGCGAGCTGCGTCGGCGCGAGATCGGTCAGCCGTCCGGGCGCGATCACGACGCCGCCCGGGTGAATGGACAAATGGCGGGGCAGGCCCAATATGGCGGTTGCGTCGTGCAGCACGGCGCGTGTGGTCGCGTGCGGGGTTTGTTCCGCCAGCTCCGTGAGCGCCTCCCGGTCGGTGGTGCGTCGTCCGGGCGGACCCCAGCTCCGGCGCGGCAGCGCCGCCGCCAGCGCCTTAATATCAGTCGTCGGCAGCCCGTGCGCCTTGGCAACCTCCCGCAGGGCTGAGCGCGCGCGGAAGCGGTTGATCGTGGCGACCATTGCGACATGGTCCTCGCCGTATTGTTCGTACACATGCCGGATGACGATTCCCCGACGCTTGGAACACAGGTCTAGATCGATGTCCGGGGCCGACGCCCGCGCGGGATTGAGGAAACGTTCGAAGTACAGGTTCTCGCGGATCGGGTCCGGCGTGGTGATGCCGAGGCAGTGGGCCACCAGTGAAGACGAGGCCGAGCCACGGGAGGCTGTCGGCACCCCGGAATCGCGCGCGAACGCGACGATCTCGCGCATGATGAGGAACAACGGCGCATAGCCGCGTTCGATGATGATCTGCAGTTCATGCTCGAGCCGGGCCGAGATTTCAGCATTCCCCGCCGGATAGCGCGCAGCCAGCCCGGCCAGCGCCGCCCGGCGCAATTCGTCTTCTGCGGTTGCGCCCGTGGGCAGGTCGAGCACCGGATAGTGCTTTTCCCCCAGCGGCAGGGTCAGCGAACAGCGATCGGCGATCTCCTGCGTGGCGGCCAGCGCCTGCGGGTACGCTGCAAAGTTGCGTTGCATTTCTTCGGCGCTGGCGAAGTGCGCGTGGGGAGGCGCGGCCTCTTTGGGTGGGAGCGCTTCCAATGTGGTGTTCCGTCGCATGGCTGCGAGCAGACGCTGCAACGGAAGTTGGCGCGCGTCCATGTAATGAACGCTCTGCGTGGCGACCACGGGCAGGGAATGACACCCGGCCAACTCTGCGAGCCGCGCCACCCGTTCCCCATCCGAGGGTGTGTGCAGTTGCAGTTCAATGTAGAGCCGGCCGGCGAACAGTTCGGCCAATTGGCCGAGCAGCCGCGCGCCGACCGGCGAGTCGATGAGTCGCGTGACCAGCCCCCGACTGCCGCCCGTGAGGCATACGAGGCCGCCTGCGTGGTCGGCGAGCGTCTCAAACGGCAGGTGACCGGCTTTGATGTGAACGGGGTCTGTAAGCAGCGCGCTGCTCAACCGGCACAGGTTGGCCCAGCCGGTCCGGTCGCGCGCGAGCAGCACGAGTCGCCCGGTTCGCGGCGGCAAATCGAACGCGGCGGCGACAATCAGTTCCAATCCCAGAATGGGTTTGATGCCGGTCGCGTTGCAGGCGCGGTAGAACTCGACCGCCCCTGTCAGGCCGTGGTGATCTGTCAGGGCCAGGGCGGGCATGTCGTGCGCGGCTGCAGCGTCTGCAAGCTCCTGCGGTGATGGGAGGGCGCGCAGAAATGAGTAGTGCGAGAGCGTGTGCAGGTGGACGAACATCGCGTCGTAATCTAACCGCCATCAGCCCCGGCTGCCGAAACAACTACCTGGGCCGGCCGGTTCCTGCTTTTTGGTGATCGATAGCTTGCTGCTGGTCGTCCCTCCGCGTACCAACAGCACTGCGCGGGAATGTGCGGCACTGCGGTTATTGCGGGTTCGCGAACGGCGCAGCGATGAAGATAACGCCCAGATATGTGAGGTAGACGCCACACCCAACCATCAGCCACTTGTAGAAACGGTCGGTGATCCATCTCCGTCCTCGCCCGACAACCCCGGACAGCACACTGTCCCACAGGAAGTCGGCGCTGATGTGGCCGAGGTAGAACACCAGCACACCGGTCCAGCCAAGATTCTGAGAGAGAAACACGTAGGCGGCCGCGACCGTAAGCCACCACCCGTACCAAAACGGATTGACCAATGTTGCGCCGATCCCCAGCCCGATGAGCTGCCAGTTGCCCAACGGCCGCGCGCTTTCATCTGCGGCTGGCAACGCGAGCCGCCCCGACAGCGCACCCTGTACCATGAATAGCGCCATCCACAACAGAAGCGCGCCGCCGAAAACCGCCACAACGTTGGTGACAGTGGGCGTGTTCACCCCGGTGCTCAAGCCGACAGCCAGCAGCGCCACCATGACAAGTTCCGTCAGGCTGTGG
>JBHHUI010000380.1:0-3799 GCA_046753805.1 Anaerolineales bacterium | reverse complement strand
CGGCCTGGTACCGTGCAATGAGGCTGCCCTGCGGGTGCGGGGCGATGTCTGTCGTGAGTACAGGTGAATAGGTGTGGAATTCGATCAAACCGGGGCTCTGCCCGTAACCGGCGAGTAAATTCGTCTTTAGTTGCTCAATGTCGGTCGATGTCGGCGCCGTCCCACCCGCAACGGCGAGTCGCGCCGATGCGCGCTTACAAAGCTCTGCAAACGTGACCGTGTGGGGCCAACATTCGCCCAGACAGGCGATCGCAGCCTTGGTGAGAGGATGCGGCACCGTGAGCGTGCTCTCCCCATCGGGCGTTACAAACTCCGCCGGCTCGAGCGACGCCACATCCATCTCCGCATCAGTCGGCCGCACTTGCGATGAAACCTGCAGCCGTGTCACACAATCGGCCTTAATGGTTCGATTTAATTTGACCTCAGCATGGACGAGCGCTGTCTGTCGGAAACTTGCATTGAGCAAAAAGTCGGCGTACTGCTCTTGCTCGATTGGATCGTCACTGAGCTGCAGCAGCGCATTGCCGGTCTTGTCGTCCAGGCGCTGCGCGTTCGTGCGGCTGTGGTCAGCGTTGCCAAGAAACTGCAGCCCATGATCCCGCGCGCGGGCTATGAATTCCTCAAAGTAAACCGGCTCGTTCCATTCCTCCATGAAGTCGTGAAAGATGTAGCTGTTGCTCAGTGAGCCGAGCATCGTGGTGATGCTGCGCAGCAAGCGCCCGTACAGGTCGGCGTCTTCGGGCACAACATCGTTGATCAGCGCCAGCATCTGGCGCGCGCGTTCGATGCGGCGCTCCGGCTCGGTTTCAGCGCGCGTCACGTGGAGCAGCAAGTCGCGCATAATGCCAAATAGATGCCATCCGGGCAATGTGTTGTAACTCACGTATGCCACGCCTGTCGGCGACAGGTGTTCCCGGCATATCTGGAGGATTTTGTCCTGCACGTACGGGGGGACCCACGAATATACCCCATAGGCCACGATATAGTCGAAAGTACCCAACCCGGCCTCTATCTCGGCGATGTCCAGATGGTGGAGTTCGACATTGGTGAGGCCGAGTTCGTCGATGAGCGCTTTGCCGCGCGTCACTTCTTCCAGCGAATTGTCAACGCCGATAAATCGGCTCTCGGGAAGGGCGTAGGCCAGCGGGATCAAATTGCCCCCGTCTGACGAGGCCAGTTCCAGCATGCGGCAGTGAGCCACATCTGGCGGCTTCAACCCGGAGATGACCGCCAGCGTCGCGAGCCGGTCCGGGTGCGTGCCGGAGTACGCGGAACTGGGGTAGGGGATATGGTCGTAGCTGGTCGGTTGGGGGATGTTCGGTTCTTTCTGTGGCATAGGGTTTTCGGCAGAATTGTACCCAGGTGCGCCGGAGGAAACAATCTGTCGTTGCCCGCGGGTTTCAAACGGAATATACTTGAGGCGTGGAAGTATATCCCTATTTGCAGGCGTCGGGCTCTGACCATCGCCATGGCTGATCCGAGCATCATCCACTTAGAGCTTGAGATGGGCCGTATCGATCTGCTCATCCAGCGCCAGGTGCGGCTGTTCCAGCAGGCCGGCCAGGACCCCAGCGACCAGTTCCGCGGCCTGTACGTGTCCGACGCCAAGGCCAACGACTTGCTCAAGCAAGGTTTCGGCGCCAGCTTGAGCGACACGGTCAAACTCGATCGTCGCCAACTGCGCGGCATCGCCGCCGGATTGCGCGAAGCCGAGCGGCGCATTGCAGCGCATGTAGAGCAGGCCCAGGCGGCAGGGCATTTCCTGCGTTTAATGCATCTCGCTGCGGCGTTCGGGTTGGAACGGTTTGACCTCGATGCGTTTCTGATCTGTCTCGCGCCGACGCTCGATCTGCGCTATGAACGGATATACGGCTATCTCCAGGACGACATCACCAAGAAAAACGCCAGTGTCAGCCTGATGCTGGACTTGCTTACCCCCGGCGGTGAAGAAAGGCTGCAGAGTCTCGCTCGCTTTGGGTCTGGCGCACCGCTGCGCCGCTTTCACTTGCTGCAAAGTACGGCCTCGGACGGCGATGGCGCGCGCAGCGAACTCGGTCAGTTGTACGTCCCGGATGCGTCGATCGTTTCGTGGTTGCTCGGGCGCTATCAGCCGCATCCAGATCTGTCTGCTGCTGGCTCCACAATCACCACACCAAGCGCAGACGAATCGGATGTCATTGTGGCAGGTCACGCCGGCGCCGTCGTCGAGTCAACTGCCGGAAACGGCGAACCCATTGTGCTATTTTCCGGCGCCGACCGCGCCGCGCAGCATGCAGCCGCTCGCATCATGGCAACGCGGCGTAAACGGCCCTTGCTAAAAGTAGATCTGGCGATGGTTACAGATGCGCGCCGCGTCATCCGACTCGCGCTGCGCGATGCTTTGCTCACCGGCGCGGTTCCGTTGCTGGCAAGCTGGGACGCCGTCCTCGGAGACAGCGGCTCGCCCCCGGCCGATGCGCTTGCCGATCTGGTCGACTTCCCCGGGCTGGCCGTGGTATCCGGGCAGATGGAGTGGCATCCCCGGGGCATTGCGCGGACACGGCTTGTCGTACGACAGGAGTTCCCGCTCCCGGACTACGACCAACGTGTGGCCTTGTGGAAATTGTTCATTGGTGATGACGCGCCGGGCGAACAGTCCATTGTGGACCTCGCGACTCAGTTCCTGCTGACGACGGAGCAAATCCGCGATGCGGTAGCATCGGCCCACGACCTGGCCGCACAGCGGGGCGAGCCGCTGGCGGGCGAAGACCTGTTCCAGGCTGCGCGCGATCACTCCAACCCGCACCTCGGCACGCAAGCGCGAAAGATCATCCCGCGCTATGACTGGAACGATATCGTGTTGCCGCACGACCAACGCACGATCTTGCGCGAAATCGTGAATACCGTGCGTGGCCGTCCAAAAGTGCTGGAGGAGTGGGGCGTCGGCCGCAAGCTGGCTTCCAGCAGCGGCGTGACTGTGCTGTTTGCCGGTGAGCCGGGCACCGGTAAGACCATGGCCGCGGAAGTCATCGCGCGTGAATTGGGTTTGGACCTCTACAAGATCGATCTGTCGGGCGTCGTGAGCAAGTACATCGGCGAGACGGAAAAGAACCTGGAAAGGATTTTCAGCGAGGCCCAGAGTAGCAATGCCATATTGTTCTTTGATGAAGCTGATGCTATATTTGGCAAGCGCTCGGAAGTGAAGGATGCGCATGACCGATATGCCAACATAGAAACCAGTTATCTGCTCCAAAGAATGGAAGCCTACGACGGAGTGACGGTATTGGCCACCAACCTGCGGGCCAATATCGATGATGCCTTTACCCGTCGGCTGCACTTTGCGGTGGACTTCCCCTTCCCGGAGGAAGCGGATCGCATTCAGATTTGGGAGACTCTTTTCCCGCCTGAGATACCCCGGGCCGCGGACCTCGATCTTGCATTAATGGCCAAACGATTTAAACTTGCCGGCGGCAATATTCGCAATGTGATCGTCAGTGCAGCTTTCCTGGCTGCCTCCGATGGTGGGGTTGTGACCATGAAACACATGCTCCATGGCGCGCGGCGCGAGCTTCAAAAGATGGGCCGGCTCGTCAATGAACAGGATTTGACTCTGGAACAAGGATTAACGCACTGATCGTTACCTGCGCCTGGAAACTCAAACTGTTTTCTAACTGAAAACAGCCTGGTTTTAATGGCGTCGGTAATAGGGGGGCATATAATGAATCCGTCGACATCGTGGCGCGCGCGATATTGCATCTCGCTGCGCGCGGCGCGCGCATTAAAATCTCCATTTGATTCTGTTGTCCTGGCCTTCGGGGGA
>JBHHUI010000379.1:0-3801 GCA_046753805.1 Anaerolineales bacterium | reverse complement strand
AGATAATCCATTGCTCATGAGTAGTTTCCGTTTCGACGCTGCAAGGATTTGATTTCGCGGCCATCAATAGAATTCTCAGAAACGTTTCACCGGACGTGATACCCCAACAGCCGCAGGGCGTTCAGCGCCACGACGATGGTGCTCCCCTCGTGGAGGACGATCGCTCCGCCGATGGTCGCCAGCCCCAGGACGGAAGAGATCATGAGCACGGCAATCACGCCCAGCGCGATAAACAGATTTTGCTTGATGATCGCCCGCGTCGCGCGCCCCAACCCGACGGCAAAGGGCAGCTTCGACAGGTCGTCGGCCATCAGCGCCACGTCGGCGGTTTCGAGCGCCACGTCGGTGCCCGCGCCGCCCATGGCGATCCCCACCGTCGCCTGGGCCAGCGCCGGGGCGTCGTTGACGCCGTCGCCGACCATCGCCACGACTGCGTGCTCGTCGGCCAGGTCGCGGATCGCGGTGAGCTTGTCCTCCGGCAGCAAGTCGGCGCGATAGTTGCTCAGGCCAACCTGCCCGGCGATGTGGGCGGCCACGCGCGCGTTGTCGCCGGTGAGCATGACCGTCTCCTGCACGCTGGCGCGCTTCAGGCTGGCCAGCGCTGCCTCGGCGTCCGGACGCAGCACGTCGGCGACGGCGATCAAGCCCACCGGCCGGCCGTCTACGCCCACCACCATCGTCGTTTTACCCTGGTCTTCCAACTCTCGCACCTGTGCCTGCAGTGTTTCCGGCATGTCGATCCCGGCTTCGTCAAACAACTTGAGATTGCCTACCCAGACAGCCTGCCCCGCAACCTCAGCGATGATCCCGCGTCCGGTCGCCGCCTCGGCCTCGGCTGCCTCCGGCACGTCAAGTCCCTGCGCAGCAGCAGCCCGCACCACCGCCTGCGCCAGCGGATGCGCTGAGCGGCTCTCCACGGCGGCAGCCAGGCGCAGCAAGTGATCAGTATTCAGTAATCGGTGATCAGTTTGACCGGCGACTGACAACTGTTCACTGACGACCACATCAGTCACCGTCGGCTCGCCCATGGTAATTGTGCCGGTCTTGTCGAAGGCGATCGCCCGCAGGCGTCCCAGGTTCTCCAGGTGCACGCCGCCCTTGACCAGCACGCCGTTGCGGGCGGCCTGCGCTACGCCGGACAGGATGGCGGCGGGCGTTCCCAGCGCCAGCGCACAGGGAGAGGCCGCCACCAGCAGCGTCATCGCGCGCAAGAATGCAGCGGCAAACGGCACACCGAACAGCGGCGGGATGAGAATGAGCAGTGCGTCGCCAATCAACACCGCCGGCACAAACACGCGCGAGAACTTCTCGGTGAGCTGCTGCGTGGGCGACTTCTGCGTCTGCGCTTCCGCGACCAGCTGCACGACGCGCGCCAGAGTGCTGTCGCGCGCCAGGCGCGTCACGCGCACTTCCAGCGCGCCCTCGCCGTTGACCGAGCCGGCAAACACGGGTCCGCCCGGTCCCTTGTCCACGGGTGTGGACTCGCCCGTCACCGGCGACTGGTCGATGCCCGAATGGCCGCGGAGGATTTCGCCGTCCACTGGCACGCGCACGCCGGGACGCACGATTACCAATTCGCCAATTTCCAGGCTGTCTACAGCCACTTCTTCCTCGCCGCTTTCTCGCTGCACCAGCGCCGTCCTGGGCGCCAGATTGCCCAGCACACGGATGGCGTTCCGCGCTTTATCGAGCGCCTGTTCTTCCAGCACGTGGCCCAGGCTGAACAGGAAGAGCAGCAGCGCGCCCTCGGCAAATTCTCCCAGCGTGGCCGCGCCCAAAGCAGCAATCACCATGAGCAGGTCTGTGTCGAAATGCCGCTCGCGCAGATGGTGGAGCGCGTGACGCGTCACGTCGTAACCGCCGAGGGCGTAAGCGGCGGCATAGAGCGTCAGGCTGGCCGCGGACGGAAAACCCAGAAAACGCTCGCCAACCCAGCCGACGAGCAGCAACACGCCCGAGAGAATGCTGAATAGCAGTTCGCGGTTCTCTGCATACCAGCTGCGCAGTCCCTCCGCAGGGATGCGATAGCCAACGTGCCGCACGTGCTTTTCGATTGCGGTGCGATTCACTTGTTTCGAGTCGTACTCCACCCGCATCGTCTGGGCGGCGTAGTTAACGTTCACCGACAGGACGCCTTCCTTGCGTCCCAGGCTGTGCTCCAGCACCAGGGCGCAATCGGAACAGTCCATGCCCTCGACAGCAAGCAGCTCGTGATGGTAACGGTTGGCGATCTCGGCGCCCGCACGGATGGCCATGCGCCGCACGACCGCCAGCGAAGTCTGGCCCGGGTCGTAGTGCAAACACAGGTTTACGGGCGTTTTCTCACGCTCCAGATGGGCGCGCAGGATGCCCCGATGGTCTTGCAGTGCTGCTTCCAGGCGGTCGTCTTCAACGTCTGGCAACAACGAGGGGATTTCAAGTTCAAGCGTTATTTCAGTCATTCCTCACCTTCAAAATAAGACAACAGAATCACACCGGCGATAATGTCGGTTCAAGACAAGCAGGCAAGCCCCGCAGGTCTACGATTCATTGCAGCCCGGGAGCGCGCATTGGGGTTAGTGCAGAGAGATAGGAGGGCGGGGTAGAGGCGGAGAGACCCAGGAACGAAAGCTGGGGCTGGCGCAGACTAGCGCCAGCTCCAGAGTAATCAGGAGGCCGACTGCGACAACCGGCGGCAGAGCCAGGCCGGTGTGCAGGGCGGAGGTCGCCAGTTGGTCTCCAATCGAGGCATCGACGATGAAGTGCCCTGCCAGGCTGAGTACGAGCGCAATCAGGCAGAGCATAAATAGAAAACGACGGCGGCGAGAACTGCTGTTAGCCATGCTGCACGTGATCCAGGCCGCGCTGAAACAGATCGGCAATATGGTCGTCGTCCAGGCAGTAAAAAACCTGACGGCCTTCCTTGCGAGCGCGCACCAACCGCATCTGACGCAATCCGCGCATGTGGTGCGAGACGGCGGATTCGCTGATGCCCACGACTTCCGCCAGCGCGCCGACGTTGAGTTCGCACTCCGCCAGGACGGAGATAATGCGCACCCGGCTGGTGTCGCTCAGCGCGCGAAAAAGTTCGGCTACCTGAGCGGCGGTGTGCTCGTCGAGCGTGGTTTGCGCAGGTCTTTTCTTACGTGTCGTCATATCTCAATATCTGAACAATTGCTCATATATCGACGATTATAGGAGAAACGGGTTGGCACGTCAATGGTTCTAAATGACCGCCCGACCGAAAGCTGGTGGCAACAAGCGACGGGCGAAGCCGTCATCGGTGAACTGACCGGCACGAAATTGACGTTCTTACCGGCGAGCATCATCGGCTGGGCTGAGGCGCGTGACACCTTTCCGCAGGCGCAGGTGCTCTCACGGGAAACCGGCTACAGTCGCAGCTACGGCAGCAATCCATACGCCGGCTACGACAATATCAACAGTTCGCCCTTCTTGTACGACGGGCCGCGTATTTCGGGTCAGCTGCCGCCCATGGCGCGCGTCACGACAGTGGAGTTAAACGGTGAGGCGGCGGCGTATCCCAACGACGTATTGGCAGACCTGGGGGTGGCCAACGATACCGTCGGCGGCGTGGATGTGGCTGTGTTCTGGCAGCCGGGCCTGGCTTCTGCGCTCGGCGCTGCCAGCATCGCCAGCGGAGAGGACGTGGGCGCCAGTGGGGTCTTCGAGCGCACGCTGGACGGCCAGACACTCACCTTCCCGGCCGACGGCGAAGCGATCACCGACGAGCAAACCGGCAGCGTGTGGAACATACTGGGCGAGGCCGTCAGCGGCGAGTCGGCCGGCAAGACCCTGGTACCG
>JBHHUI010000378.1:0-3811 GCA_046753805.1 Anaerolineales bacterium | reverse complement strand
GCTCGTCCGAGAAGCGCAAGCGCCTCATCGAGCTGGCGCGGGAACACGGCTACCTGTATGTCGAGGACGCCCCCTATCGCCGGCTCCGCTATTGGGGCGAGGCGCAACCCACATTACACGAAAACGACGCAGACGTCGTGCTGCACATGTCGTCGTTCAGCAAGCTTGTTGGACCCGGTCCCCGCCTGGGATACGTCCTCGGGAATGTCGCGCTCCTGCAAAGGCTCGCCAAAGTGGCCGAGGACACGTACATCACGCCCAGCCTGTTCTCGCACGGCATCGTGTACGAATTTTGCCGCGCCGGGCTGCTGGAGGGGCAAATCGAGCGCCTGAAAGCGCTGTACGCGCCCCGGCTCGAGGCGATCCTGGCGGCGTTGGACGCGCAGCTGCCGGAGGCAGCATCCACCCGACCCGACGGCGGTTTCTTCCTCTCACTCACGCTGCCGCCGGGCGTCGCCACCATGGACGTGCGCGCCCGCGCCGCCGAGCACAACCTCACGCTGGCGGATGGGCGCGGGTTCTTCGCAGACGGCGGCGGAGAGCGCTTCCTGCGCCTGCCGTATTGCGCATTGACTGAAGCGGAATTGGAAGAGGGCGTACGGCGACTCGCCGGAGTTGTCAACCAGCTGCGAAATGCATGAACGTACTGCACGCGCGCACCGTTGACCACCTCTTTCAGTCTGTGATACTATTTCCCCACAACCGCATAGCGTGATCCACACGCACTCATCCAGAGAGGTGGAGGGACCGGCCCTGTGAAACCTCGGCAACCGGGTGTAGTCAAGTGGCCGAAAGGTCGCGTAGTCAGGTAGTCGTCGTTCGTGCGTCTATCCGACTACCGGACGACCGCCAACTGGCCGCCTGCGGTGCCAATTCCGGCAGACAATGTTCTGGAAGATGAGCTGCTCAACCGCCGCGAATGATGAGCCTCTTCGACCGGAAGAGGTTTTTTGTTGCGGGTCAGGATAAAAGATTGGAGAATGCAATGAGCAAACTACACACCTTGCTCAAAAGCTCAGATTTGGTGCTGGCCGACGGCGCCACCGGCACGATGCTATTCCAGGCCGGGTTGCAGTTCGGCGATCCGCCTGAAACGTGGAACATACTCCACCCCGAAATCGTGCGGGGCATACACCGCCAGTACCTGCAGTCAGGCTCTCAGATCGTGCTGACGAACACGTTCGGGGGCAACCGCTTCCGCCTGGCGATGCACCACCTGCAGGACCGCGTCAAGGAACTGAACACCACGGCTGCCATTCTGGCCCGCACGGAAGTCGATGCTGCCGGCGGGCAGGCTGTCGTGGCCGGCGACATCGGCCCCAGCGGCGAAATCCTTGAACCGCTCGGAACGCTGGCCTACGAGGAGGCGGTGGAGGGGTTTGCCGGGCAGGCGGACGCACTCGTATTCGGCGGCGTGGACGCGATCTGGATTGAGACCATGTCTGCACTTGAAGAAATCCAGGCCGCCATCGAAGGGGTGCGCCGCGTCTCCGCAGACACGCCCATTATTGCAACCATGACGTTTGACACAAACGGGCACACAATGATGGGCGTTTCGCCGGAGCAGGCGCTGGAATTCCTGGCAGGGCAGGATGTGGCCGCCGCCGGAGGCAACTGTGGCAATGGCCCGGATGAAATTCTGCGCGTGATCGAAAAAATGGCCGCAACCGGAATCGACATCCCGTTGGTGGCAAAGTCCAACGCCGGCATCCCGCGACTGGAGAACCAGAGGCCGGTGTACTCGGCCGAACCCGCCGAGATGGCGGACTATTCCGTTGCGCTGCGTGCTGCGGGCGCGCGCATTATTGGCGCGTGTTGCGGCAGCACGCCGGAACACGTGCACTGCATGGCGACGACCTTGGCTGATACGCCGGTCGATGCCGTCCCAACACACATCCGAGCCGCTGCCGGGCCCGTTGCGCCGGCGGAAGCCCCGCCGCGGCGGCGCTCGCGGCGACGCGCCCGGAACAATTCCGGCGATCCACAACCATGAGTTCTATGACTCCCCGGCTAGTGTGCCGGGGTTTCTTTTTCGGTACAATGCACGCAGTATCCACCTCCGCACTCGAAAAAGGGGCCCCATGACTTGGCATAAGAACCTGCTCATCGTCTCGCTGTTATTCGCATTGATCCTGGTTGCCTGCGGGCTGGGCGACGAAGAAGAAGTATTCGACGAGCCACCGGCGGTACCGACGGAAGCGCCGGCGCCAACCGAACCGCCGCTCGACACGCCGCTGCCAGCGCCAACCGATACGCCTGAGCCGGTCGTGGAAGAGCCAACCAGTCCGGCGCAATTTGTGATCGCCAATGCGAGCGGCGTGGACATCTGCGGCGTCCTCTTCGCTGAAAGCTCGGCCACAGACTGGGAAGGCGACTTGCTGGAAGAAAGCCTGGTCGCGGGCGGCGAAATGGTTTTCCGCGATATTGCCCCCGGCTCCTACGACTTGCTAGCCTACGACTGCGACGAGAATGACGTCGACGAACAAATCGGCGTGGAGTTGGGCGTCCAGAGTTTGCAATGGTCCATTGGAGTCAGCATCGAAGCGCTCGACACGGCCCCGGTCGCCGCGACGGGAGCGCCGATCGAAGAAGAATCGGTCGCCGAGCAGCCGTCGTCGGCAGGTTCCACATCCCAGGACGACCTGCGCTTTATCGACTTCGGTACATTCCCGGACGGTGTGGCCGAACTCGCGTTTACGATCAACCCCGGCGACGTATCGGTACACATCTCGGTGCTAACAGACGATCCGGCCGACTTTGTGACATTGACGGAAATCACCGGCCCGGGGGGGCAAAGCCTGTACTCGTTGGACTTCGAGTCTTTCGAAACAAACAGTGAGATGTTCCCGGTTGTCATCGAGGACACCGGCGCGGTCGGCTTCATCATGCCCGCAGCGCCGCAATTCCCGCTTGCCGAGGGCGACTATCGCGTGGTCTTCCAGACGGAAACCAGCGCCATCACGAAGGCCCAGGGGGTCATTAAGTCGGGCGACGCAGGCGCGACGCAGGCGATCGATTTCAATGTTTGGCTGGTCACCACCGACGAGACCTTGCAAGACGATGCGGCGCTGGCGGAGATGGAAAATGCAATGCGCGCCAATGTGAACAACATCCTTAACCCGCACAACATGCAGTTGGGAACGATCCACTTCATCCCAGCCTCTGCTGCTGACCGCGCTCAATACGCCCAGTACGTTAATGCGGATGAATTATCGCCGCTCTGCTTTGCGATGGCCGCCGCCGTCGGGACCGAGCGCTCGGTGAACATCGCCCTCGTGGACGCGTTGCTCGACGCAGACGGCAACGACGATGGCACAGCCGGCATCTCCACCGGGTTGCCCGGCAGCGTGTTCCTGCCGGAATCGCCGCGCTCGTGCGTGGCGGCCGCATGGCAGGCTTACGAAACTTACCCCGAGCATGCGGCGAACTGGTTCCACGAAGGCTCGCACTTCATGGGCTTGCCGCACACGACCGAGTCGGACGGCCTGAGCTTCGATATCTTCCTTGACACGCCGGAGTGCCCGGCCAGCCAGTACGACTCAAACGGCGACGGCGAGGTAGATGACTTCGAATGCGATGTGGCCGGCGGCGCAAAGAACTACATGTTTTACAGCGGCGTGCCCGAATTTGCTCCGTTCGAGATGAGCGCGGACCAGGCCTGGACGCTCCGGCGTCATCCGTGGTTTTACCCGGTGACCCCATAAGAACGCGCGCGTCTTTAGTTTTTCAAGGTTACGCAGTTGACGTTACAGAAGGCAAATCGCTGGTCGAGTAGGCCGACAGGCCGTATCGAGACCCGTTTTGCCGCCGT
>JBHHUI010000377.1:0-3826 GCA_046753805.1 Anaerolineales bacterium | reverse complement strand
CCGGCAGAAGCAGGCTAGGCACAGATATTGATTCCGGAATTTCACTCACTATGCGTAACTTCCACCAAACATAGGTGCGCCTCGGCCCCAGGCGCAGTGTACTTTCGCCCGGTTCAGATATATTATGATAGTTGTAGACGCGACGGCTTGCGATAGGAGCAACAACGATGACAGTCCAGACCCGTGGTACTCTGGATAAAGAGATCCGCTCGGTGGAAGAGGACCTGATCCGAATTACCGATCTGGTGAAGTCCGCAATTCAGCGCGCGATTCAGGCGCTGGCCGACCGTGATTCAAGGGCCGCTCAGGACATCATTACGAGCGATTCTCATATCAACGACCTGCGCTTCAAGGTCGAGCAAATGTGCCTGACGACCATTGCCACGCAACAACCCATGGCGCGCGATTTGCGCGAGTTGATGGCCGCCATGGTTGTTGTGACGGAATTGGAACGCATGGGCGATCATGCGGCCGGAATCGCCAAAATAGCTCAATGGATGGAAGAGCAACCGCAGGGACACTTTCCCCGCCGCCTGCAGACGATGGTAGACCACTCGGTGGACATGCTTGAGCAGGTGATGGATGCGCTTATGGCACGGGACGCCGAGGCGGCGCGCGTCGTAGCCGCCCACGATGACGAAATCGACCGCCTGCACCGCGACCTGTTCGCCGAGCTGGTCGAGAATACGCTTGCCAACGAGCGCGATTCAAATGCCGCGCTCAACCTGCTGTTCGCGTCGCATAATATCGAACGCATTGGCGACCGCATTACCAACATCGCCGAGCGCGTCATTTTTGTCGTCGAAGGGAAGCTGGAAGAACTAAACGTCAATCATTGACGCCGCCGACGGGCGCTTACGCCGCGTGTTGGTCACGGTTGCACCAGATATGCGGCCAGTAACTGCGCGGTGTGAACGACGCTCTCCACATGGGTCCGCTCGTAGGAATGCGAAGCGTCCACACCCGGCCCGATGAGGCCCACCTTTACGTCGCCGCCTGCCACCCACTGGGCTTCGCCATCCGATCGGTAGTAGGGGTAGATGTCGAGTCTGTACGGAATACCGGCCTCGGCAGCCAGCGCCACGAGTTTACTGCGCATTTCTGGATGGTACGGACCGCCAGAATCTTTCACGCAGATGCCAACGCCAAACTCATCTGAATTCTGTCCCGGCCCGGCGGCGGCCATGTCCACCGTCAGCAATTCGTCCAGATCGGACGGGAACCCGGCTGCGCCGCCGTGTCCCACTTCTTCATAATTGCTGAATAACACGGTCGTACGTTGCGCCGGCTCCGCGCCGGCGGCGACCACGGCCTGCATCGCGCCCACCACAGCCGCCACACCAGCTTTGTCATCCAGGTGCCGCGAACGGATATACCCAGCCGCGCCCGTCTCCACGCGCGGATCGAATGCCACAAAATCACCCACCCCTATTCCGAGCGATTCCGATTCGGCGGCGCTGTCCGTCCGCTCGTCCAGGCGCACTTCAAAGGAATCGTCCTGCGTGCGGTCCAGCTTGCCGACCTCGCTGCCATAAATATGCACGGAGGCCTTTACCGGCAAGATGGTCCCGCGCACGGCATCGCCGGACTGCGTGAGAACCGTGACGCCCTCCCCTTCCACTGCATTCCAGGCGAAGCCGCCGATCTTTGTAAGCAGCAGGCGACCGTTGCTCTTGATCTGTCTCACCATTGCGCCCAGGGTGTCTACGTGTGCCGTGATAGCGCGCGGGTGCGAGGTGGATTGGCCGGGCCACGTGGCAACAAGCGCGCCCTTGCGCGTTTTTTCGAGCTGTACGGGCAGCGGCTCCAGCGCAGCGGCCACGAAATCGATTGCGGCCTGCGTGTTGCCGGTGGGGCTTGGAATTTTAAGCAGTCCGACCAGAAAATCGAGCATGAATTGCTGGTCAATGTTGATCGTCATTAGGCTCCAAAGTGAGTGTCGCCAGAGTCAATCTTCAATGCGTTCGATGTCGGCGCCGAGCACGCGGAGTTTTTCTTCCACCTGTTCATAGCCGCGATCAATCTGGCCGATGTTGCTGATGGTGGTTGTTCCCTCCGCACAGAGTGCGGCCAGCAACAAGGACATCCCAGCGCGAATGTCCGGACTGGCAATGCCTTGGGGTTCTGCCTGCAGGGCGCTCGGCCCCTGAACAATGCAGCGGTGGGGATCGCAAAGCACAATCTGCGCGCCCATGCCGATGAGTTTGTCCACGAAAAATAGCCGGCTCTCAAACATTTTCTCGTGAAACAACACGGTGCCGCGCGCCTGCGTTGCAAGCACAATGGCGATGCTCATGAGATCGGCGGGAAACGCCGGCCAGGGTCCATCATCGATCTTGGGTATGTGCCCATCGAGATCGGGAGTGATCGCGAGACGTTGCCCGGCCGGAACGACGATATCGTCGCCGTCGTCATCCCACTGGACGCCCATTCGTCCAAAGACGAGTCGCGGCATCGCCAGGTGGTCCGACGCCGATCCTTCCAGCCGCACACTCCCCCCGGTCGCCGCTGCGGCTCCGATGAAGCTAACCACTTCAAGATAGTCTACGTCCAGCGAAAATTCCGCACCGCCGAGGGCGTCCACCCCGTCGATGATCAGGGTATCCGACCCTACTTGCTGAATGCGCGCCCCCATGGCATTGAGCAAATGACAGAGTTGCTGCACGTGAGGTTCGCTGGCTGCATTGCGGATTACCGTGCGACCCGTTGCAGTAGCCGCCGCCATGAGGGCGTTTTCTGTGGCCGTCACGCTGGCCTCGTCGAGTAGAATGCTGGCTCCCACAAGTTTCCCTGCGTCTAGCCGGAAGGTCGGCTGGGCGCGGAACTCGGCGCCGAGCGCTTCCAATGCCAGGATATGCGTATCGATCCGCCGCCGCCCGATCTGGTCGCCGCCGGGGCGGGTCAACTCGATCTGTCCTTCTCGCGCCAGGAGTGATCCCATGAGCACCAACGCCCCCCGAATGCTGCCAAAGAGGGTGGGGTCGGGCTGTGTTTTGTTCAGGTTGCGCGCCTCTATCGTGACCGAATGCGGCCCCAGACGCGCAATGCTTGCACCCAGATCGGCGATAATGGCGAGCATCGTCTCGACGTCGCCGATGGCGGGCAGATTGTGGAGCGTTACGGGTTCGTCGGTGAGCAGCGCAGCAGAAATTAGTGGGAAAGCGCTGTTCTTATTGCCGGCGGGGCGAACGCGGCCATTGAGCGGAACGCCGCCGCGAATTACGAATCGGTCCATGGGGAGGTCCGCATTGTATCAGATATTGGGGCGGCGACAGTGCGCGTAGAGCCAATCAGACGGCCTCTGGCGCTCGGAAATTAAATTAACGAACATGCGTGCGAATCGTATCCATGGTAGAATCTAGTTGTGGTGGCAAAAGCACCTAACGAGCCTGCGCCGCCGGCGGGCGTCATAGAATCACTGTCCGCAGGCTTCGAAACTGTCGCAGCGCATGCGGGCTTGATGTTGTTGCCGTTGCTGCTGGATCTGTTTTTGTGGCTCGGGCCGCATCTCTCGATCTACCCGCTAACTGTCAAGTTCTCCAACCTGATCGATGAAGAACTGCCATTAAGCGCGGCTGCTGCAGAGACGCGGCGTGCTCTGACAGAGTCGCTGGAACAGGCGGGCGAACAGCTAAACGTATTTGCGTTTGTTAGTACCGCGCCCATCGGGATTCCAAGCCTGATTGCAGGGAAAGCGCCGATGGATGCTCCGATAGGGGAGCCAACGGTCTGGGCAGTTACTGGTGAACTGCAACTGCTCACGTTCGCGCTTGGTTTCACCCTGATCGGGCTATTGCTGGGAGCAGTGTACTTCAGCTTCATCGCC
>JBHHUI010000376.1:0-3839 GCA_046753805.1 Anaerolineales bacterium | reverse complement strand
ACGACGCGAAACGCATGCTCCTCGACCGAGGTCGCGTACCGGCAGGTGGTATAGGGAATCTCGAAGTGCACAACTGTATGGGAGGCGACGCGTTCAGCAAGCGTAGACGCATACTCTTCACAGGCGCTCCAAAGCCCCTCATCGAGAACCGGCGGTCGCAGGTCGGCGACAAGTTGCCGAATATAACTGGATAGACGGTCCGAAACTGCGAGCAGCACCTGATCGCCCTGACGCCCTTCCAGGTTGAGATTGAAGGCCGCTATCTCACCCAAGACACGGTCGTGGAGTTCGCGCGCCAGCCGGGCGCGTTCAACTTCATGTTGCTCGATGCGAGCCTGTTTCAGCATCGCCAGGTATTCGGTGCGCTCGATATTGATCACCGCAATGGCAATCTGGTTTGCGAGCGTCCGCAGCGTTCGCAGTTCGCTGCGCGCGTAGATATCGTCCGGCTCGCGCTCGCCGAGCAGCCACAGGCCGCGAATATCGTCCCTCGCGGCGCGCAGCGGCAGCACAACGCGCCACCAGACGGGCGCGGGCAGACGCACCCCGGAGGCGCTGTCTCCAAGATCGTCCATAGACTTTAGTGCGCGCACGGCCGCAGCGGGCGGGAGCTCATCGGCGGTAACGCCGCTCAGGTAGAGAGGCGCAACGCCTCCGTCAGCGTCAAAAAGCAGCAGTGCGGACTGCCGCACGAGCAAGGCGCCCATCACTTCATCTTTCAGCAGCTGCGCCAGGCGGGCAGTATCGCGAGCCGTTGCGATGCGGTGGGCGAACGAGTCGATGAGATGCACTGGTTCCGCCGGCAAGCCCAATATGCGCTCGTTGACAAAACGCTCGAAGGGCGCACGACCGACAAGTACGCTCCCGATCACGGCAAAGATCAGGCCGACCATAATCGGAAACGGGTCGGCGTCTGAATTAAGCGCAATACCGAACAAGAGCGCGAGTACTGCCCCGCCAGCAACCAGAGCGGTGAAAAGATACAGCGCCAGCAAGCGGTTGGTCCGCACGCCGGGGTCGCCGGCCAACGGGGTCAGTTGAACACGCGCTTCCCGCAGCGCCGGCAGCACCAGGAATGGAGAAAACCCGAGGGTTGCAACGCTGCCGAACACGAAGGTGAGCGTAACGCCGATACCAAGCAGCGGAAGGCCAGCCGGTTCCGGTCGAACGAAGACGGTCATGAGCAACAAAATTATCAGGTTGAGAGTCAACGCTGCGAGATAGATGACCGCCAGACGGCGCACGCGCCGCATGACAAGCTGCAACTCGCGTTTGTAGGCAATGAAAAAATAGGCGCCCGGCAGCATGGCAAGGGCGCTCAGCGAGCCGCTCGTGGCAAACGCATTGTCAAATCGGCCCAGCGCGATCGCCGTGTTGATAAGGGCCGGGGGGATGATCGCCAGGACGAGCGCGCCGGTCAATATCAGCAGATCGCCGCGCCGTTCCGGCTGCAAGACGACCCGAATGAGGAGCAGGCCCACGCTCCCGCCGGCGGCGACGACAAAGGCGATCATGAATGCATTCGGTGCGAGACGGCCGCCCAGTTCCAACAAGGACATGCAACCCGCCGCGACTACGCCCAGGCCCAGCAGCCATTTCGGTACGCGCGTCAGAGGCGCCGGGAAGATCCAGTGCAGGTAAAGGTAAATCGGAACCGACCACCACATCGCAGCCCGCGCTACAATCGCGCCGCCCATTTTGTGATGCTGCATGGGGCCGGTTCCGGCCGAGAGCCAGATTGCCGTTATATAGAAGAACGCGGTCAGGGCTACTCGCCCGGGCGCCTCTGAACGCAACGTAAGCAAGGCCATCGTGCCGGCGAGCCAGAAAATGTAGGGAAACCACCACTGCGAATTTAACCGCTCCACGATCGCAGCCGGGCTCCGGCCCTGGAACGTCCACTCGACCGGCGTCGAACGGCCCGCGCGCTCGACGACTAAATCGACGGTCTGACCCGGTTGCACGCCGGCAAACAACTGTAGACGACTGTCTGAAACGTAGGCCGTCCAGTCCGTCGGCCCCACGCGCAGCAGCCGGTCGCCAACCTGCAACGCGCTGGTACCCGACGCGAAGATGAGTGTAACGCGTCCGTCCGATTCATACCGAAAGCCCGGATATGGCGCCTGCACCAGGTAGGCGTAGGTATAGAGCATCAGCAAAGCCAGGACGGTCCAGGGCGTTATCCGTTCGAGCAACTGTCGCGTGTTCATCCTGGCTGGGGCACGTTTGCCGGGCGGGTCTTGCGTCGCCGCCCGCTCGTCGAGCAACCTATTGGGGGAGGCGACACATTTTCTGTTTGGCCCCTCTCCCGGGTGATTGTACGGGCAAAACCAAAAAAAGGTATTCTTCGTCGGTCGGGCAACACGCTAGACCCCGCAGTGACCCCGAGTCCGCTCATCGTGGAGGGATAAACCTGTCGCCGGACTTCATATCCCACGCGGGTCAGTCGTCCCAATGCGGGAGAGGCGTGTTTGGCTCGACGATGCCGAGTTCAACGGCCTTCGCGTTGGCGGCCGCGCGGTTCGGCACGTCGAGCTTCGCATAAGCGCGCGATAGCGTGGTGCGTACTGTGGATTCCGCGTATCCGATCATGCGAGCGATGTCGGCGAGCGAGGCGGCGGGCCGCGCCGCGCTCAGGGCCAGTATTTCGGCTTCGCGCGCCGAAAGCGGGATCGCGATGCGGGCGGCCGGGTTTTGGTGTAGACGGCGCCGGGCGCGCGGGCTGATGAAAGTTTCTCCATGGGCTGCGCTGCGGATGATCTCCCCGAGGCGTCGCAATGTGTGATGGTCGTCCTTTAAAATGTAACCGCTCGCCCCGGCCTGCAGCGCCGTGCGGAGGTAGTGATATTCGTTGTGCGCTGAGATCACCAGCACAGCCAGGCCTGGATAGCGCTGTACGATGTGCGGCAGGTTCTCCAGGCTGGGGAAAAGGCTCTCATCGGCTGCGGAGACGGGCACGCGCAAATCGAAGAGCAGCACCTCCGCCGGGTGGGCGCGCAGCATCGGCAGCAATTCCGAGCCATAGGAACAATGCGCGACGACCTGGATGTCGCTGTACCGGCTCAACCGGTACAGGTAGCCGTCCAGAGTAGGAAGATGGTCTTCGAGAATTAAGACACGTAAAGTCATGTTGTTGCACCCATTACGTGACGCCGGCATGCGGCGCAATCCTGCAAAGGTCGTTGCATCATTGGCAACAATCGCTTACAACATGGCGATTGACGCTCCGTCGTCTGTCTGTTATATTGTACTCGCTTTGACTCGCGCAGGGGGCGCAAACCTATTTATCCCCCCGTTGTCATTGAGCGAGTTGCCGGCGGCCGGGATTTACTTCCGCCAGGAGCGCACAATCGAATACATCTGATCAGAGCAGCACTGGCGAGGGTGAGAGACCCCGGGGGCTGTCTTTGTATGTCGGGTAAGACCACATGCGGAGACGGCTCCTTTTGCTTATTGGACATAAACTATACCTGGATGGTCTGATTTGGGCGCCGATTTCAATAAGGATGCAGAAGCCCGTATTTTGATTCAGGGTAAACGCCTGAAAGTGTTGACCCCGGACCAGATCCGGCGCATAGACGCGCTGCTGGCGGCCCTGGGCGAAGGCGATGAGCTGCGCCTGATCGTCCAGAACGGCCAGCTGCGCTATCTCAACCGGGTGGCGAGTGGCCCGGGGTTTGAGAAAGAATAAACCCCCGGCGGCGCCCGGGGTGGAGCGAGGAAGGATGTCTCCATGAAACGACCGACCGCGAGGCAGATCACCACGCGCGGCAAGCCGCTGCAAGTGTTGACCAGCGACGAGATCAACGAGATCGATGCGTTGCTGGCGGCGGTAAGCC
>JBHHUI010000375.1:0-3866 GCA_046753805.1 Anaerolineales bacterium | reverse complement strand
TCCAGCGTCACGCCCCCGGCAGCGAGAATTGGGACATCTACACTATCGCGCCGGACGGCAGCGACCTGCAGCAAGTCACGACGGCCCCCTCCAGCGACACCGACGCCAGTTGGTCGCCCGATGGCCGCTCGATTGTGTATTCGTCAGACCACGGCAATTTGACCATGCCCAATATCTTCGTCATCCCGGCCACGGGCGGCGCGCCAATCCGCGCCACGCATAACAGTCTCAACGAGGACGGCGCGCCTTCCTGGTCTCCCGATGGCCGCTGGATCGCCTTTGAGTCGCACCCCGGCCAGGACGAAGACACGCCCTCGGCCCTATGGTACACCGCCGCCCCCACCGGGCGCTGAAGGAGAAATAAAATGAAGAACCGAGCCTGGCTGCTGTGCACCGCGCTGCTAACGGCGTTCATAGCCTCAGCGTGTGATCTGTTTGTCGAAGGAGAAGACGAGGCGGAGCCGCCCGCCCCAGCCACCTCAGCGCCCGCAGCCACAACGGGGCCGGCCGAGCCGACGGCTGCGCCCACCGCCGGCTCTGCACACCCAGTCGACGCAACCGCCACGGACAAATGGACGCTGTGGACGGGTGGCCTCCACCTGCGCGGCGTTGACCTGCACCCCTGCCGCCTGTTCACAGGGGAAGGCTGCGCCGGACAAATTTCCCTTCAGGACCTGCAAGACCTGCGCGATTTGGGGGCCAACCTGATCAACGCCTCCTATCCGGGCGTCTTCACGGAACAGCCTCCCTACCAGGTGGACCAGACCAATCTGGAATACCTGGACAACCTGATCGAGTGGGCTGAAGCAGTTGACATGTACGTTGTCATCCACTACCGCACCGGACCGGGACGCAATGAGGCTGCCATCACGGGCGGCGACGAATTGTTCGCCGTCTGGAACGACCAGGCTGCCCACGACGCCTGGGTGGAGATGTGGCGTTTCACCGCCGAGCGCTACCGCGAAAGCAAGATCGTCGTCGGCTACGATCTGATGGTCGAGCCGCACCCAAACGACCTTGTCGATCCAACCGGAGAGCTGGAGCCGACTGAACTTCAGGCGCAGGTCGCGGGCACGCTGCGCGACTGGAATGCCCTGGCCGCCGAGACCACCGCCGCCATCCGCGCCGTCGATCCCGACACGCCCATCGTCGTCAGCAGTATCGGCTGGGCCTCGGCGGAGTGGTTCAGCGCGCTGCAGCCCACCGGCGATGCGCGCACGGTGTACAGCGTGCACGCCTACGACCCGGACGTGTACGTCGTCCAAGATGAGGGCGAGATCGTCATCAGCTACCCGGACGTGGTGGATGACTACGGCGAGCAGATCACCTTCGACCGCGCATGGCTCGAGGAAAACTACCGCCCGGTGCAGGAGTTCGCCCAACAACACGGCGTCCCGATCTACGTGGGCGAGTTCGGCGCGGTGCGCTGGGTCCCCGGCGTAGTCGAGTACCTGCGCGACCTGACCAACATCTTTGAGCAGGCCGGCTGGAATTACGCCGTGTACGTCTGGCGCGGCGACGAACCGGACTTCGACGGCTTCAATCTGGAGCTTGGCCTCGACCCTTCCGACCACACGCCGGACACCGATAACCCGCTGCTGGGCCTCTTCCGCGAGCGGTGGGCGCAGAACGTCGAGCGGCCGGGCGCTGCGACGGCGGTCGCCGAAGCGGAACCTGCGCCGGAGCAGGCGCCCCAATTGCCTTCCGGCGACGCTCCCTTTGGGCGCGATTTCGCATTGCCGCTGCCGTTGTTCGCGCCGGACAGCGCCTGGAACCAACGCGCGGACACGGCCGCCGTGCTGCCCGAAAGCGACCGGCAAATCCTTTCCCTGTACCGCGTGCTGCTCGGCGACATCTCGACGCTTAAGGGATACGATGAACCGGCGACCACCTGGCCGTACATGGACGTTGGCATTCTTGAATTCACAATTCCTATCTACCGCGCCGGCGACGACATGCAGCAGGTGGTGATATGCGCGGACGAAGGAGTGCTGGGCTGGCCGCATCCCAAGTTCGGCATTGACGCCGACCAGGCCGGCGTTCCCGTCACCGTCCCTGCGCCGGCCGGCACGGTGCGCGCTGCCGGGCCGGAGAACAGCGGCGCGGACGGACAGCTCGTTTTGTACGATCCCGGCACGTTTACAGCCTACGACTACTTTGCAGCGACTCTTGACGGCGCGGGCGATTGCCGTAGTTTTCGCGGCGGGATGATCGGCGACCGCATCACCGAGGCCGGCGTAGTGGACTTTTTCGACGTGCGCGGCCCGGGCGCAAACGCAGACGGCCTCTACAGCGCCCGCGCCGTGGGTACGCCGTTGCTGGGTGGGCTGATCATTCCCGAGGACATCGAGAGCGGCGTCATCGCGCACGCCCTGGAATTCGCCATCCCCGGCCCGCGCAACACCAGCCGCAACCCGGAGGAGCCGCTGCCGTCCGACTATTTCTACCCGGCCTCCACCACCGAAACCGATTTCTACAACACCGATCCCGACGCCCTGGCCGCCGGCCAGCGCATTCGGCTGAAACAGACCCTCGTGAATGAAGAGGGCGAGCCGATCGACGAAAGCCAGTTCGCCCCCATCACGCGCATGTTTCTGAATGCGCTGCGCGACTACGGCGCTTACCTGGTGGACAACGCCGGCGGCTTCTCCTTCAACGCGGAGGATTATCACACCGCAGTGCTGCGTCTCTCCGACGACGAGGTGAACGCGCTCATCGGCCAACCCGCCGGAACGCCGTTCCCGGAGGGTATGACCAAATGGCAGATCGTGTTCGAAAAGCTCGGCGAAGATTTGGAACTGATCCCGCTGGCCGTCAGCCCCGGGGACGAAGAGCCTGATCCCGAAACAGCCGAAATCGAGTTTGCCAATTTCGAAGTGGTTGAACCCGCCAACGTCCCGTAGCGCGTTACCATGCCGGCTCGATTGCTCTTGTTCATTCCGGCTCTGCATCTAGCCGCCTCAGCCTGCAAGCTGGCTGGGCCGGACGTGTCCTCCCGTCCCAGCCTGGCCGAGGTGCGCAACTGGCTCTACCTCATCGACGTGAACCTGGAAACGGAAACCGTGGGCGAGATCGTCGCCTCCGACCATGACATGGTGGTGCTGGATTTCATCCCCTCTGAAGCCCGCAACACAGACTACCCCATGGCAGCAGTCGTCCGCCGTCTGCACACCGCACCGCATCCGAAGCTGGTGCTTGCGTACATCGACATCGGCCAGGCGGAGGACTTTCGAGCATACTGGCAACCGGGCTGGCACGTCGGCGACCCGGTCTGGATCACCGGCGGCGACCCCGACGGCTGGGAGGGCAACTTCCCCGTCGCCTACTGGCACGATCAATGGCGTGAGATTTGGCTGGGCGAGAAGGGGATGCTGGCGGCCATCCTGGACGCCGGTTTCGACGGCGTCTATCTGGATTGGGTGGAGGCGTACTCAGACGAGAACGTTGCAGCGCTCGCCGCCGCCGAAGGCGTAGACGCCCGGCAGGAGATGATCTGGTGGGTGGGCGATATCGCAGACTTCGGGCACACACAGAATCCTGACTTCGTCGTCATCGGCCAGAACGCCGTTGAGCTGGTGGAATCGGATGAATATGTGGGCAACATCGACGCGGTCTCACAGGAGCAGACCTGGTTCGACGGTGCGTCCGACGACGACCCGCCCGGCGATTGTCCGCTTCCACGCACGGAAAGGGACATAGAGACTGATGTGTACGTGGACAGCCTGTCTCCGGACTGCCTCGCGTTGTACAAGGAATTCCCCGACAGTACGCTGCACGTGAGCAGCGAGTCGTACCTGCATTTCCTTAACATAGCGCGCGAAAAAGGACTGGTCGTATTCACGGTGGATTACGCCGTCGAGCCTGAG
>JBHHUI010000374.1:0-3882 GCA_046753805.1 Anaerolineales bacterium | reverse complement strand
CAGCGTTCGAGCCGGATGTAATCCTGGTCGGACTTAAGTTGGGCGATTTCTCGGGTAAAGACATGCTTGCAGCCCTGCAGGCGCAGGGCTTCGAGGGGCCGATCATCGCACTGGTTTCGCGCGGCGCAGAACAAGACGCACTGCAGGCATTCCGTCTTGGCGTCAGCGACTACCTCGCCAAACCGATTCGCGAAGCCGAGGCGGTTTCCGCCGTAGACCGCGCACTCAAATCGGTCCGCGCTCGCCAGGAACGTGAGCGACTGCAACAGCAACTGCAACGCGCCAACGACCAATTGGAGCAGCGCGTCCGCGAACTCACGACGCTGTTCGGGATTGGAAAGGCCGTCACCGACTTGAGCGACGTGGAAGCGTTGTTCGGTAAGCTGGTCGAGGCCGCCACATTCGTGACTGGCGGCGAACTTGGCTGGATGCTGCTGGCCGATGAAAATACCGGCGATCTGAGCCTCCGCGCCGGACACAACCTGCCGCCGCCAATTGCGAAATACCTACAGCAGCCGTGGGACGACGGCCTGGCGCGGTTGGTCGTGCAATCCGGCGAGCCGCTGCTGGTCAGCGGCCCGGGGATACAACCACTGCCGATTGCCCGGCTGGCGCTGGCAGCCGTCGTCGTGCCGGTGCAAATCCGCGACCGGGTGATCGGCGCGCTCGTCGCAGCGCGCAAGGCCGCCCGAACCTTCACCGAGCGCGATCAGGCCATGCTGGCTGCCGTCGCAGACTATGCTTCCGTCGCGGTCGTAAACTTGCGTCTATTCCAGGCCCTGGAGGCGCGCGCGCGTTCGCTGCAAAATGCGTACGACAAACTATCCGCCGGCGAAGCGGTCAAGACGGATTTCCTGCAGAACGTCAGTCACGAGTTGCGCACGCCGATCAGCCAGGCCCACTGGCAAATTCAAGCCGTCCTGAGCGGCGACATTGGCGAAATTGGAGACCAGCAACGTGAGGCCTTGCAGGACGCCGATGCGAAGCTGGCCCGCGCCGCCGAACTGATCGAGAACATGGTGTCTGTGTCCGGCGATGGCTGGTCGGGCGTCGACCCGGAACGATTCCTGCTGGTGGATGTCGCGCGCGAGGCCATGGCAGCCCGGCAGCGGGTTGCCGAGGAATGTGGTGTCGCGCTCACCGCCGGTTTTCCGGACCGCCCCCTACATGTTGTCGCCGACCGGGTCGGCGTGCGCAAGGTATTTGACAACCTGCTGGATAACGCGCTTAAATTTGGCGCTGATGGAACTGAAATCCACGTGGATATTGTGGACAACGGAAACGGTTCAGTACAGGTCGAAATCGCGGATAACGGCGTCGGTGTTCCGGCCGACCAGTTGGAGCGCATTTTCGAACGCTTTGTGCAGGGCGATGGTTCGACCACACGCCGGCATGCAGGGACGGGGCTCGGGCTGGCGCTGACCCGTGAAATTGTCGAAGCGTTGGGCGGCAAAGTTTGGGCCGAAAGTGAGCCCGGCCGGGGCGCGAGCTTCTTCTTTACGCTGCTTAAATCTGATAACGAATGAATCCGCTCGTACTTGTCATCGACGGCGATATCCGCACCTCGAAGCTGCTGCTCGGTACTGCGCCGCTGTCCGACACGCGGTTCGATGTCCGCGCAGCGGCCGACCGGGCGCGCGCTCTCGAGCTCATCGATGATCGCATGCCCGATCTGCTGATCATTTCCGCCGACTCCACAAACGGTAACGCGTGGGACGCCGTACTCGGCAGCCTGCGCAGCGCGGGCTGCACTGCTCCGGCCATCGTCGTGACCCGGGAGACGGAAGTGGGCAATGAAGACGCCCTCCAATTGGGCGTGCGCGACGTACTCCAAAAGCCTCTGAGCGCGCCGAACTTACGCATGGCGCTGAACGGCGCACTGCGCGACGTGCGCTACCGTAAAGAGCAAGCGCCCCTCAAAGAAACGCTGCAGCAACCGGAAGCGTCTGCAGCGCAGCCGGCGCCGGATGAAATCGCCGCCGCGGCGGCGCGCGAGTTTGACGTTCTATATGCCATCGGCAAATCCGTCACATCACTGACGCACGTCGATCAAATCCTGCACCGGGTGGTGGAGGCAGCGGTGTATCTGGCCCGCGCCGAACAGGGTGCGCTGATGCTCGTAGAGCCGAGCGGCGATGAACTGGTGATCCGTGCGGCTAAGAACTTCGACGAACGTCTTGCGCGTACGCTGCGGCTGCGCGCGCAAGACGGTATTGCCGGCGAAGTGCTGCGGTCGGGCAAATCCATGCTCATTGGCGGCGCCCAGCGCACAAAGATAAAGACTTCGTTCCTCGTACGCGCTGCATTGTACGTCCCGCTTCGGATTGGCGAACGGAGGATGGGCGTGCTGACCGTCGACAATCAGTTACAGGAGCGTACGTTTACGCTGCGGCACCAGCGTCTTCTGGAGGCCTTAGCGGATTATGCAGCCATTGCCATCCGCAATGCCCAATTGCTGGCGGAATCGCGCTCGCGCAATGCAGCTCTCGAGGCCGCCGTGCATGAACTTCGCACTGCCGATCAGATCAAAGACGCAATGGTGCAGAACCTGTCGCACGAACTGCGCACGCCGCTGGTGTTTGTGAAGGGTTTTCTACACATGCTGCACGCGGGCCAATTCGGTGAGTTGCCGGCGGAAGTGAAGCAGGGATTAGACACAGCGCTCGCTCGCGTCGACGACCTCGTCAAGATCATTGAGAACACAATGGCGATCTCCGATCCGGAGCAATTTGCGCTGGAGCTGCGCCCGGTGGTAGTGCAAGACCTGATACGCGCAGTAGTCAAGAAGTCCGAACTCCGGGCGGCGCAAGCACATGTAACGATTGTGACCGATGTGCTCAGTGGACCCATCGTTGTATCGGGCGATCGCCGCTATCTGGAACAGGTGCTGAACAACTTGATCGACAATGCGGTCAAATTCAGCCCGAATGGCGGCCTGATCACGGTCAGCGCGAGCCTGCACGACGATTCCAGCGTGGAAGTGGCCGTGAGCGACACAGGCGTCGGCATCGCGCCTGACCACCTCCAGCGCATATTCGAGCGCTTCTATCAAGTGGATGCCTCGGCGACGCGTAGATTCGGCGGCACCGGGCTTGGCCTGCCTGCGGCTCGGCAAATCATCGAAGCGCATGGCGGCCAACTCACAGTGGAGAGTCGCTTGGGCGTCGGCAGCACTTTCCAGTTCACATTGCCCACCGCGTCCAGGCGGACCGCTCCTTTTGTGGCCGACTGATGAAAGCGGCGCACGGCGGGCTTGTGGTATGGTCCATTTTTCCCCATGGTTGCCGACCGGACGCGCTGTATGATAGAGGGATACGATGTGCTGGTACGATTGCTGCGGGAGAATTGGACCGCATGCAAACGCTAGCGGCGATACCGTATAGCAATTACCGATTGGATGCGTGCAACAAGTGACGACGATTCTAGTGGTAGACGACAGTGCTGAAGTGCGAGAGTTCCTCGTGGATTATGTGCTGCGTCCGGCCGGATATGAGGTCTATACAGCCGACGATGCTCGCGCCGGCTATTACGCTGCAAAGTCTCACGCGCCGGACCTGGTTATTGCGGATATGCACATGCCGGACACGACCGGCCTTGAGTTACTGCGCACGCTCCGGAAAGAAGTCGAGAACCTGCCCTTTATCCTCATGACGAGTGAGGGCTCGGAGGAGCTGGCCGCCGAAGCAATTAATGCCGGCGCATCCGGTTATATTACCAAACCGTTCGAACCGGACCAGATGCTTAGTCACATCGCCCAGAGCCTGAACCAGGCGCGCACGCGCGGCGCGCAGGACGCCGCCATGGGCGCGGCGCGCGCGGTCAACCAGGCGCTCGAAAGGCGCGTACAGCAGTTGGAGGCCATTGCGCGCATTGGGCGCTCGG
>JBHHUI010000373.1:0-3884 GCA_046753805.1 Anaerolineales bacterium | reverse complement strand
TCCAGCTGCCAATGTACGTTTCACTGCGCCCACCGCCATAGGCGTCCGCGGTGTCGAGCACGTTTATACCCAGGTCGTACGCCTCGTCGAGCAGCGCGTGCGCTTCGGCCTTGCTTTCGCCGCGCCCAAAGAACTCCGGCGCGCTGCCAACGCCGCCGAAGTTGCCGCAGCCCATGATGACGCGCGAGACCTTGAGACCGGTACGACCCAGATTGACGTATTCCATCGGTTAGAATCCCAGAATTCAGAGCAGCCAGAGCGTATCATGCGAACCGTGGGATGACAACAGAGCGTGTTGACCATCTAACCGATCATGCTCATAATAGGGCGTCTTTGTCGGAACCCATCTGAAGGGAGCACAGCGAATCGACGTGATAAGAGAACGCATACTCGAAAGGTTTTCCTGGGTCGGGCTATTATTGTGGGTGCTGCGCGTGGTGGTCATTGTCCTGATCCTGTGGGGCTCGTTTAACACGCTGGCCTCAGGCCGTTACTCCATGGGCAACTGGGTCAGCCTTTTTGTTTCCGGGCTGGCGCAGGGGAGCATCTACGCGCTCATCGCGCTGGGCTACTCCCTGGTCTACGGTATCCTTTTTATGATCAACTTCGCGCATGGCGAGGTGTTCATGTCTGGAGCCTTCACGGCTGTCTTTGTTGCGGCGGCGTTTTCGGAAAGCGGGTTCCTCAACGAGCACCCCGTTACCGCTATCTTGATACTCATGGTCGTGTCGATGGCCACCTCCACCACCGTGGCCGTCCTGCTCGAACGCATCGCGTACCGTCCGTTACGGAATGCGCCTCGGCTCGTACCGCTGATCACCGCCATTGGCGCATCCTTCTTTTTGCAGTACACCTTCCGCGGGCTGTATGGCTCCGGCTTCAAGTCCTACCCGCAGGTGAGCATCCTGACCGGGACCTGGGCCATCGGGCCATTTAATGTGGCGATCGTACAGGTCGTGGTGCTTGTCGCAGCGGTGCTCATGATGTTCGGCCTCTACATGTTTGTCGAGCGCACAAAGACGGGCAAGTCGATGCGCGCTGTGGCCGAAGACCAGGAGATCGCGGCGCTGATGGGTATCAAAGTCGACCGCGTGATTGTAATCGCCTTCGTCGTCGGCGGCATGATGGCCGGCGCGGCGGGTGTGTTGCGCGGCCTGTACCAGCCGCAAGGCATTTCGTTTTTCATGGGCTTTATTGCTGGCCTGAAAGCGTTTACGGCGGCGGTGCTTGGCGGTATCGGCAATATCCCCGGCGCGATGCTCGGCGGCCTGTTCTTGGGCGTGTTCGAATCATTCGGCCCGAACCTGATCCTGGAGGGCCTGGGTATTGACGGCGCCAATCAACTCAAAGACGCGATTGCGATTGTGCTGCTCGTGCTTGTGCTTATCTTTCGCCCGCAAGGCATCCTGGGTGAACGACTGTCGGGGGAGAAGGCATAGCGGAGTGAGAGTAAAGAGTTGGAGTGGAGAGATAGAGTTTGAGCAACCGTTCTACCCACGCTCTATCTTTCACGCTAACACTAACTCTAACTTGCCACTCTTTGCTGGAATCTTATGAACGATCATCTTAAACTATCTGCTCGCATCGGTGCGTACGGCGCCATCTCGGCCATATATCTCGCCCTGATTGGCATGGTGGAGTCATTTGGCGAACGCCAGATCGTCACCGGTGTGATATCGCTTGGCCACACGCTGCTGGTCATCAACGCGCTCGCTATCGGGTACCTGACGGCGCATATCGGACGGAAAATCCGCAACATACCCGGAGCGGAACCGGTCCCCCTGCCGACCGCCTACGCCCTCGCCGGCGGAGCGCTCGCGGGGCTGATCACAAGCATCGGTCTGTCGCTGCTCGTTTGGGTTACAGACGCGTACAACATCCGCGAAGTACTGGTGAATGCATCGCCGACGCTGGTCCAATTGTTGACGTTTGGGCGCAGCGTGGCGGGCGGCGCAGTGGTGCTGATCGTCGCGGGCCTGTCCTGCGGCCTGATCGGAGGCGGATTGCTGGAAGTACCCGGGGCGATACGCCGGCCGCTCGTCTGGGGGGCGGCGGTTGTCACGCTGGTCGGCATGCTCGCGGACCTGATTCGAATCACGCTCACCCGGCCCGGATGGCCGACGACGCTGTCCAGGTTCCTCATCAGCGGTCAGGGCGTGACCCCGCGCGGCGGCTGGGTTGTGTTCTTTGTCACAGTGGCCCTGGTGTTCAGTTGGCGCTGGCTCCCGGGACTCTACCGCCGGGTGATCGAATTCACGGTGACGCGCGTGCCGGACTGGCTGCGCACGACCGGCCGGATTGTAATCACGGCCACGCTCGCCCTGCGATTGTTGTGGTTCATCGGTATCGATGGCGCCGACTTGCCGCTCAGCCCGGACTGCGCCCAGGCACTCGGGAATGGAGCCTTCACCGAATGCCTGCGCGCCATCGGCGCCGACCTGGGAGACATTGCCAGCATGCGCGGGCTGAGTCTGGCGGAGTTGGCCCCAGCGATTCGGGGGCTGATCACCTTAACCGACACGCTGGCCCTGCTGGCGGTGGCGACGGTTGTGTTGTTTGCGCTTATCGGAGTGCGACGCGAGCGGAACCAAATAGCCGAACATGCGGCGCTCGCCGAGGAACGGCGTGCGCGCGCGACACGCTACACGACGATCTACCTGGCCGCAGCGCTGCTGGCGTTCCTGCCGATGCTCGTGGGTGTGTTTCCGAGTGAGGTGTTGGTCAATATCGGCCTGTTCGTGATTATGGGCTTCGGCATCAATATCGTGGTGGGTTTTGCCGGGTTACTCGACCTGGGTTATGTCGCGTTCTTCGCCGTCGGCGCGTACAGTACTGCGCTGCTGACCTCTACCGCATCGGTGTTGGGGCTGCAACTCTCGTTCTGGGCTGCGTTGCCCCTGGTATTTCTGCTGACGGCGTTGGCAGGCATCGTGGTCGGCGCGCCGGTCTTGCGCATGCGCGGAGACTATCTGGCCATCGTCACGCTTGGCCTGGGTGAGATCGCGCGCTTCCTTGCCCTCTCGGACTGGCTGGGTCCCTGGCTGGGTGGAGCGCAAGGTATCCTGGATATTCCCAACCCCACCTTCGGCGGCATCGAATTTGTCGGACCACAAAAGCTCTATTATCTGCTCCTCGTCGGCAGTCTTGTGGCGTTGTTTGTCTCTTGGCGGCTGCAGGATTCGCGCGTCGGGCGCGCGCTGATGGCTATGCGCGAGGACGAAGACGTCGCCGATGCCATGGGCGTCAACACGGTCTATTACAAGCTGCTGGCGTTCGCAATGGGCGCGTCAATCGCCAGTTTTAGCGGCGCAGTATTCGCCGCCAAGCTCGGCTCGATCTTCCCACACAGTTTCAACGTGATCGTATCCATCACGGTGTTGAGTCTGCTCATCATCGGCGGCATCGGCAGCCTGCCCGGCGTCGTAGCGGGTGCAGTGGCGCTCGTCGGCATTCCGGAATTGTTGCGCGAGTTCACGGAGTTCCGGCTGCTCATTTATGGCGCCGCGCTCATCGTAATGATGCTGGTTCGGCCGCAGGGCTTGCTGCCGTCGCGCAGGCGCGGCATCGATATTCGGGCGGAGGAGCGCGCCCAGGATCGGTGGCTCAAGCCCGAGGTTCACGGCGATCAAGATGCGGCTCCGGCGGGAGCGGCGGATTGACGCCGGCCTAATCCATACAGGGTATTCAAATGGCATTGTTTGAGTGCAAGGGTCTTGTAAAGGCATTCGGGGGTCTGAATGCCGTCAATCATTTTGATATACACGTCGACGAAGGCGAAATCGTCAGTCTCATTGGGCCTAACGGCGCGGGCAAGACGACCTTCTTCAACGTCATCACCGGTTTTTACCCACCGGACGCTGGGGAGATCGTCTTCGATGGGCACC
>JBHHUI010000372.1:0-3898 GCA_046753805.1 Anaerolineales bacterium | reverse complement strand
GCGCTCGACGGCGCCGAATTTGCCTTTATCTGTGTGGCGACGCCCGAAGGCGTGGACGGCGAAGCCGACCTGCAATACGTGCGTCAGGCCGCGACCACGATAGCGCAGACCATGTCCGGCCCGTTGATCATCATCAATAAGTCCACGGTACCCGTCGGAACCGGCGACTGGGTTGCAGACATTGTGCGCGAGAATCAGACTGAGCCAATCCCGTTCTGGGTGGTTTCGTGCCCTGAGTTCCTGCGCGAGGGCGTGGCGCTGACCGACTTCATGCGGCCGCATCGCACCGTACTCGGCTCATTGGATAAGGACGCAGCCGACCGCGTGGCGCAGCTGCACCTGCCCCTGCGCGCGCCCATTATCGTGACTGACCTGCGCACCGCCGAAATGATCAAATATGCGTCGAATGCGTTCCTCGCGACCAAGATTTCATTCATCAACGAGATCGCCACTGTTTGCGAGGCGTTGGGCGCCGATATCAAAGAGGTGGCCGTGGGCATGGGCTACGATGAGCGCATCGGGCCGGCATTTCTGGATGCCGGCATTGGTTACGGCGGGAGTTGTTTTCCAAAGGACGTGAAGGCGCTGGCCCATATGGCCTCTGTACAGGGCCGCCACCCGCAGCTTTTACAGAGCGTGATGGACATCAATGCCGACGCTCGGCACAAGGTGATCCTGAAGCTGCGCGAAACTCTGGGCGAGGACCTGACTGGCAAAACCGTCGGGTTGCTGGGCCTGGCTTTCAAGCCCAATACGGACGACATGCGCGAGGCGCCGTCGGTCGAGATCGTGGCAGCCTTGCAACGCGTCAGCGCAATCGTGCGCTGCTACGACCCGGTTGCGATGTCGAACGCGCAGCGGCTGCTGGACGGCGTGCGGTTTGCCAAGGACCCGTACGATCTGGCAACCGGCTGCGACGCGCTGGTCGTCGTCACCGACTGGAACGAATTTAAACAGCTCGACCTCCCGCGTGTGCGTGCGGCGATGCGCGGGAATGTGATCATCGACGGGCGTAACATCTACTCAGCCAAGAAAATGCGGGCGCTGGACTTCGTCTACCGTGGCATCGGCCGGGGCTATAACCACGTGTCGAGTAACTGAGCGGCAGCTTTCATGGAAACCAATTCCATCACCAGAACGCGCCTGCGCAACGGCCTCACTATCATCCTCAAAGAGGTACACACGGCGCCTGTTGCCACCTTCTGGGTGTGGTACCGGGTTGGGTCGCGCAACGAACGCACGGGCCGCACCGGCGCATCGCACTGGGTCGAACATATGCAGTTCAAGGGCACGGAAAAGTTCCCGGCCGACGCGCTTGAACGGGCGGTGGCCCGCGCCGGCGGAGTTTGGAACGCGATGACCTGGGTGGACTGGACGACCTATTTCGAAACCCTGCCCGCCGGCGAGATCGATCTTGCACTGCAATTGGAAGCGGACCGCATGGCGGCCAGTCGTTTCGCCCCAAAGGATGTCGAAGCTGAACGTACCGTCATCATTTCCGAGCGACAGGGCTACGAGAACCAGCCAACTTTCCTACTCTCGGAGGAAGTACACGCGGCCGCCTTTCGCGTGCATCCCTACCACCACGAAGTGCTTGGCGATCAAGTCGATATTGAAACGATGACGCGCGACGATCTGCACGAGCATTACCGGTCGTTCTACGCGCCCAACAACGCCATCGCGGTGCTTGTTGGCGATTTTAAGACGCGGTCCATGCTGGCGCGTTTGCGCGAACTGTTCGGCCCCGTCAAGCGCAGCAGCGCCCCGCCGAAATTCGTGCGACCTGAGCCGCAGCAGCAGGGTGAGCGGCGCGTGTACGTGGAAGGCGACGGCCAGACCGCCTACCTGCAGTTGGCCTACCATGCGCCCGCTGCCTCCGATCCGGATTTCTACCCGCTGGTGGTGCTGGACAGCGTCCTGACCGGGGCTAGCTCTTTCAACCTGTTTGGGGGCGGGACCAGCAACAAGACCAGCCGCTTGTACCGCGCCCTGGTGCTCACCGAGCTGGCGGCGTCGGTCAGCGGCGACCTGTCAGCAACGGTAGATCCGTACCTATACACGATCATGTGCGCTGTGCGCGAAGGACGAACCCCGGCCGAGGTCGAGGGCGCGCTCAATGCGGAGATCGACCGCATCGTGGCCGAACCGCTGACGGATGTAGAACTGACGCGGGCCATCAAACAGGCCAAAGCCATGTTTGCTTACAGCGCCGAAAGTGTTTCCAATCTGGGATTCTGGTTCGGTTTTGCGGAAATCCTCGACGATTACACCTGGTTCACCGAATACGTCGATCGGCTGACGGGCGTCACCGTAGAAGACGTACAGCGTGTAGCTGGGCGCTACCTTGTGCAGACGAATCGGACGGTGGGGCATTACGTGCCGAAAATGACCGGGTGAAGTTTACGCCCGGTCACCTGTCACGGTGGTATTAACCATGGCGAAAAAGACGACCACCTCCCTTCCCAGGCTCGACCTCCGCTCCCTGCCCGGCCCGGATAACATCACACGCGTGACGCTCGATAACGGCATCACCGTGCTCGCACGCGAGAACTTCCATAGTCCCGCCGTCGTACTGGATGGCGCGCTGCAGGCTGGTTCGATCTACGAGGGGCGCAGCAAGGCCGGCCTTGCGAGCTTCACCGCGAGCGCGCTCATGCGCGGCGCTGCCAATTATTCGTTTGAGGAGATTTACGAACGCATCGAACCGATTGGAGCGCATCTGAGCACGGGCAGCGGAACGCACACAGCCGGGTTCGACGGCAAGTCGCTGGCAGAAGACCTGGAAACGCTGCTGGAACTCGCCGCCGACGTGTTGCGCCGGCCAACCTTCCCGGAGGATCACATCGAACGGTTGCGGGGCGAGTACCTGACCGGGCTGGCCATGCGCGCCCACGACACGCGCGCGATGGCCGGACTTACGTTTTATGAAACACTCTACGGGGACGACCACCCATACGGCTACTCCGGCAGCGGATATCCGGATACGGTGCAGGCCATTACGCGCGACGACATTGTTGCATTCCACCGACGACATTACGGGCCGAGGGGCATGCTCGTGGTAATTGTCGGGGCGGTGGCAGCGCAGGAGGCCGTCGCCCTCGTGGAGAAATATTTCGGTGACTGGAGGCAACCAGACCAACCCGAACGGGCTGCCGTCCCGGCGGTCGAGCCGCCGGCGGAAGTCACCCGCCGGATGATCCCGCTGGCCGGGAAAACCCAAAGCGACTTAGTGCTTGGATTTCTCGGGCCGGCGCGCGCCGACGCGGATTTTCAAGCTGCGCGGCTCGCGAACAGTATTCTCGGCGTGTTCGGTATGATGGGCCGTTTGGGCGATAATGTACGCAACAAACAGGGGTTGGCCTATTATTCATACAGTGGGCTGGAAAGCCGCTTCGGCCGCGGCGCGTGGCGGTTGATAGCGGGCGTCAACCCGGCCAATGTGGAACGCGCCGTCGAAGGCATGCTGGCCGAAGTACGCCGCATGGTGACGCGTAAAGTGACGGCGGCTGAACTGGCCGACAATAAAGCGTTCATGCTGGGCCGCATCCCCCTGCAGTTGGAAACCAACGAGGGCGTTGCTGGGACGATAGCAAACATGGAACAGCATGCGCTGGGTCTGGATTACCTACAGCGACTGCCGGATCAGATCGCCTCCATTTCGCGCGACGACCTGCTCGCGGCGGCGCAAAACTACCTCGACCCCGACCGCTACGTGCTTTCCATTGCCGGACCAGAAGCTATAACACACATTAGTCATTGAAAGACTCCACTGAAAAAAGTCAGCCGATGAAGCGGACCGCGTCCAGGCGCCGCGACTGGGTGGAGCAGATTTGGCGAATATTGGCAGGCAAAACCCGATTTATCCGTTCCATCTGCTCAATCTGCTGACATACTTCTG
>JBHHUI010000371.1:0-3904 GCA_046753805.1 Anaerolineales bacterium | reverse complement strand
GATGCCGCCGGCCGGGACGATGAAAGCGGTTGGGCAGACCTGGACGGCGCGCGCATGACCGGGCGCGCCGCAATGGAAGCGGCCGGAATCTCGCGCATCGTGCTCGGCGCGAAGGAAGGCCTGGCGCTGAACAATGGCGCGACGTTCTCGGCGGCGCTGGCGGCGCTGGCAGTAGCAGACGGCGAGAACCTGGAGCGCAATGCGGAGGTGGCGCTGGCAATGATGTTGGAGGCGTTGCTGGGCGTGTCGGCGGCGTTTCACGCTGACCTGCACGCGGCGCGTCGCCACGCCGGGCAAATCGCGGTCGCCGCCGCCATACGCGGCCTGATCGCCGGCAGCACGTTCGTGGATGCCGGCGGCCGCGTACAGGACCCTTATTCGCTGCGCTGCGCCCCGCAGGTGCTGGGCCCCGTCCGTGAGACGCTCGCCCGCGTGCGCGCTTGGACCGAGGCTGAAATCAACGCGGCCACAGACAACCCGCTCATCTTTCCCGACATGGACGGCCCAATCAAAGCTATTTCCGGCGGCAACTTTCACGGGGAAGTCGTGGGCATGGCGATGGACTTTCTGGGCGTGGCGCTGGCCGAAGTCGGCGCGCTGGCGGAGCGCCAGGTCTACCGACTGTTGAGCGACAGACATTCCTTCGGGCTGCCGCCAATGCTGGTCGACGAGGCCGCTGCAGGTTTGAACTCGGGCCTGATGATGCCGCATTACACTACGGCCTCGCTTGTGCTGGAGAACCAGACACTCGCGCACCCCGACACCGTGCATTCGCTCCCCACCTCGGCGGGACAGGAAGACCACAACGCGAACGCGCTGACGGCCGCGCGCCACGCCCGCCAGATCGTGGCCAATGTGACGCATATTCTGGCGGTGGAGTTCTTCGCGGTTGCGCAGGCTGTAGACCTACGAGCACGAATGTTGCCGGAGGCGCGGCTGGCCCCCGCGACGGCCGCCGCCCGCGCGTGCATCCGTGAAGCGGCTCCGTTCATAGACGGCGACCGGTTGTTCCAGGCAGACATTCGGGCAGTGGAAGAACTTGTGCGCGGGGGCGCCATTGTGCGGGCGGTACGCGCACAGGACGACGTCGGGCTGCCGGCGGGCGAGTGACGATCTCGCGGCCAGGTTGCTTGCGTAAAATGGATCGCACCACCTGGTGCAAAGTTGCCAGTGTGTCAGGCCGCACCGGGATTCGGAGAGATTTTTTTCGGCTTTGCGCCTTTGCTCCCTTGCGGTGGATTCCGAGGTACCTATGCGTGTCGTCAGACGACCCTTCAACCGGCTTGGCCGCGCCATGCGGCGCGTGACGTGGCGCGCGCTGATCCGCGATTACACGCTGGTATCGCTCGGTGCATTGATCGTTGCGTTCGACATCAATCTGTTCCTCGGGCCGGCGCAGATTCCCGATGGCACGATGCTCTCGGCCGGGCTGATCGGAAATCACCTGTTTGGGCTGCCGATTGGCGCCACGATGCTTGCGCTGCGCATCCCGGCTATCATCCTCGGGTTCGTCTATCTGGACCGCTGGCGCTTCCTGATCCGCACAGCCTGGGTTGTGATCGTAATGACGGCCGGCATCGATATGCTGGCGCCGTACCTTGGGGCTGTGACGGATAACCAGCTGCTGAACATGCTGTACGGCGCGATCCTGGGCGGCGTCGGCGGGGGTCTGATCTACCGTGGGGGCGCGACCACCGGCGGCGCCGGCGTTTTCGCCCGTTTAATTCAGCGCTGGCGCGGCATGCCGCTCAGTCAGATCTATCTGTTTGTGGACGGGATCGGCCTGGTCGCCGCCGGCTTCATATTCGGTTGGGAAGCTACGCTGCTCGGCGTGCTGGCGCTCTTCATCAACGGCATGGTGGCGGACTTCACCATGGAAGGCCCCAGCGTCGTGCGCACGGTCACCATCGTGACCCAGCACCCACGAGAAGTGGGCGCTGCGATCCTGGAGCGGCTTCATCGGGGCGTAACGGCCTGGAAGGCGCAGGGAATGTATACCGGGAAGGAACGCACCGTACTCTTCTGCACGGTCGCCCGGCCCGAAGTCCACGGGCTGCGGCAACTCGTCAACGAGATCGATCCGGAAGCGTTTCTTGTAATCGGTCAGGCGCACCAGTCCACCGGCGGCCTTGTGCGCGGCCGTTAGCCCGCAAGTATCTCCCGCCTGCGCGCGTCCACGAAGTTTTCCAATCGGTTGGCGGCTGCGGAATCCATCGGGGGCTCCATATAGTTCGCTAGCAATATCCGGCAGTGCGCGCGGGCGCGCGCCGTCGCGTCTATCGCGCCCGCAGCTTGCCACTGCTCGAAGGGCTGGCGGATCGCGATCTGCGGGCGAAAGTGCACCTCCCGGAAACGTTCCAGCGTGTGGGCTACGTCGAGAAACATGCCGCCGGGACCGACTTCCGCAATGGCGTCGAGCGCCAGCGTCTCCGGCGTGATCGAAAACGGTCGTACGAATTCACGCACCATTGCGAGCAAATCCAGATCCATTGCGAATTGGGCGTAGCTCATTGTGAGATACGACTCCAGAATCCCGACGCCGTGCATCAAGTAGTGCGTGCCGCTCAATACCGACGCCAGCAATGTAAACATGCGCTCGTAGCCGCTTTGTGAATCGGGCACGGGTGAATCAGTCAGCGCGCCGCCGCCCCGGCTCGGCACATTGTAATAGCGCGCCAGTTGCGCGCTGACGACCGTACTGATCGCCGATTCCGGGCTGCCGATTGCGGGCGCGCCGGAGAGCAGGTCGGCGTTGCTCGTCGCAGACCCGTACAGGACGGGCGTCCCGGCGCGCACGAGCTGCACCAGTGAAATCCCGGCGAGGACCTCGGCGTTGTGTTGCGCCAGCGCGCCGGCCATCGTGGCGGGGCCGGATACACCCGCCATGACGAATGGCGCGATCAGTACGGGCTGTCCCAGTTTTGCAAATGCAATCAGGCCTTCGAGCATGGGCGCGTCAAAAAGCAGCGGGCTGTTGACGCTGACGCTGCAATGCGCCACGGGTACGCCGTCGATGGAATCTGCGCCGCCGAATACGGCCGCCGAAGCCGGATTGCACCGGCTTGTCGGCCAGTGCAAGCGCGGCGCGCCAGCATTCGAGATGCCGCAGCGCCACCGGCACATCCTGCGCTTCGACGGACTTGCGCGCCACGATGTGGACTTCCGGCGACAGGGCCGACAGGCGCGTTAAGTTTTTCATGTCGGCCAGCGTGCCCGGGCGCCGGACGCCCTCCAAATCCAACACGAAGGCGGGACCGCCGCCGGGCATGACTACCGACTGCTGGCCGCCGACGGTGACTGTGTTGGCTGGGTTGCGCGCGTGCAGCGTGTATTGCGCCGGCGCCAGTTGCAAACAGCCTTCGATCAGGTCGGCTTCGAGATACACGCGCTCGCCGTGGACCCGTGCGCCGGCCTGTCGGAAGAGGCGCAGCGCCTCCGGGCTGCGGAACACCACGCCGGTGTTCTGAAGAATGTGCAGCGCGGCCGCGTGCAGTTGTTCAACCTGAGCCGGCTGCAGGATTTCGAGCGGCGCGAGCGAATTGACGATCGGTTGCGATATGCCGGACGGAGCAGCCGGGGCCGTTCCACGCCGGGCGCGGCCCCCACGCTTGCGGCCGGGGGTCACCGGGCAGCGCCGCCGGCAAAATCGAGCGCCGCATTGAGCAGGACATTGGCGCCATTAGCGCAGTCTTCCCACTTGCTGGACTCGCGTGGATCGTGGCTGATGCCGTTGGGTGAGGGGATAAAGATCAGTCCGGAGCGGGTGATGTGCGCCAGCGATTCGGCGTCGTGGCCGGCGCCCGAATGCAGCCGGACATGCGAAAGTCCAAGCGCGTCGGCCGCTCGTTCGAAAGATTCTTGAACGTCTGCGTCAAGCTGGGTCGGATTCCACGCACCCCGCGAC
>JBHHUI010000370.1:0-3912 GCA_046753805.1 Anaerolineales bacterium | reverse complement strand
CGCACTTGCCGTGGGTGTGCCGGCGCGTGTCATCCGTCGCCTGCGGCAGGATCAATGATCGCATGGCCGCTGTGATTGGTATCGCGGGGCTGCTTCTGCTGAACGCGTTGCTGGCAGCCGCCCGCGCTGCCTATGGGAACGTGTCGGCCACGCGCCTGCGCGTGCGGGTTGCGGCCGGCGAAACCTATGCCCGCCATGCGCTGCTGATAGCAGAGGACTCGAGTCGGCTGCTGGCGACGCTCCGCTTTGTGCAAGCGCTGGCGCGCTTTCTAGTTGCGGGTGCGGTGGCGCTGGTGATCGCGCCCCGTTTTGGCGCGCTGCTGGCGCTCTCGCCGGTGCTGGCCCCATATGCGCTGCCGTTGGCGTTTGCACTGGTGATGCTCGTCGCCACGATCGTCGTCGTTGTCTTGGGAGAGCTTGTGCCGGCGGCGCTCGTCCTGCGCCATGCGGTCGATTGGGCGCTGCGCCTCGCGCCGCCCATGATCGTCTTCGAATGGCTGTTCCATCCGTTTGCGCGCCTGCTTGTCTGGCTGTCGGACCTGATCGCCGCGCCGCTGGGCGCGCGCCCGTCTGCAAACGTGACGGCCGAGCAGATTCTGTCACTGGTGGCGGCCGGCGAGTTGGGCGGCGCAATCGAGCAGGATGAGAAGCAAATGATCGACTCGATCTTCCGCTTCAGCGATACCCTCGCGCGCGAGGTTATGATCCCCCGCATCGACGTGCTGGCGCTCGAAGTGGAAACGCCGCTCGATCAGGCGCTGGACGAGGTGCTGGCAGCCGGGTTCAGCCGCATACCGGTGTATCAGGAAACCGTGGACAACGTGCTCGGCTTGCTCTACGTGAAAGACATGCTCAAGATCATCCGCGAGAGCGACGCCAATCGCGATCTGCGCGGGCTGCTGCGCCCGGCCTATTTTGTGCCGGAGACGAAAAAGGTGGACGACCTGTTAAGCGAATTGCAGAGCCGTCACATCCACATGGCGATCGTCGTGGACGAATACGGCGGTATGGCCGGCGTGGTAACCCTGGAAGATATCGTGGAGGAGATCATCGGCGAGGTGCAGGACGAATACGACCCGGAAGTGACAGCGTTGCTGGAGCAGGTGTCCGAAAACGAGTACCTCGTCCACGGCCGCGTGGACATGGACGACATCAACTACATGCTGGGCACCAATCTGGACACCGCCGACGCGGACACCGTGGGCGGCCTCATCTATAGCCAACTCGGACGCGTGCCGGTCGTGGGCGAACAGATCGAAGTGGACGGGCTGCTGCTGGAAGTGAAGCACGTCACTGGCCGACGCATCAGGCAGGTACGCATTGTGCGGCTGGACGAACCCCGCGAGGACGGTAATGGGAACAATCATGAATAAGGCGCGGCAGACGAAGCTGGTTGCAAGCGCGCAGGCTGCGCGCCGGCGCGCCTATGCGCCTTATTCGAATTTCCCCGTGGGCGCTGCGGTGCTCACGGCATCCGGCCAAATTTTCGAGGGCGCGAATGTCGAGAACGCCTCCTATCCGGCCACCGTATGCGCCGAACGGAGCGCCGTTTTCAGCGCCGTCAGCGCCGGCGAGCGCGTATTTGAGGCCATCGCCGTCGTCACGCGCGGGGCGGGCTCGCCGTGCGGCATCTGCCGGCAAGTGCTGTCCGAATTTGGAACGGATACGATTGTCATCATCGCCGACGAAAATGGCGCCGTGCGCGATGTGACGACCGTGGCGGCTCTGCTGCCGGATTCGTTCGGCCCGGCGGATCTGAAAAGTGAAACGTGATATGTGCAATGCAGCTGCGCGCGGCACACTTGCGCACCCCGATTCACGTTATAATCCCCGCCATGCGGCGTGCGAGGACGGTTCGTACACAGGCGGTAGTCCTCCGGCAGCGGGATTTCGGGGAAGCGGACCGCGTTCTCACGCTGCTCACACCGCAGCACGGCAAGCTACACGCCATCGCCAAGGGCATCCGCCGCCCCACCAGTCGCAAAGCCGGGCACCTCGATCTGTACATGCTCGCGGACGTGCTTGTGGCAAAGGGGCGCGACCTCGATATTGTGACTCAGGCAACCACGGTGGATGCTTTCCGGCCGCTGCGCGAGAATCTGCTGCGTTCGTCCTACGCCAGCTATTGCGTGGAATTGCTCGATAGCTTCACCCCGGACGGCGAGACCAATCAGCCGTTGTTCCGGCTGCTGGTGAATGCGCTCGCGCACATTGGCGCGGCTGGAAACTTGCCGCTGGTGGCGCGGTATTTTGAAATCCATTTGCTCGGGTTGGTGGGTTTTCAGCCGCAGCTACACACCTGCGTCATCCGTGGGGAGTTGATCCAGGCCGAAGACCAGTTCTTTGATGCTGGCGCCGGCGGCGTCGTGTGCCCGCAGTGTGGCAATGCAGGGGCGGGGCGGCCGATTACGATGGCGGCGCTCAAGATGTTACGGTTTCTGCAGCGTAGCGAGTGGAAAGAGATCGCCAACCTGCAGCTGCGCGCCACTGTCGAGAGCGAACTCGAGCAGGTATTGCACAATTACATCGCGGCGACGCTCGAACGCAAGCCCCGCTCGGTGGACTTTCTCAACCGCGTGCGCCGCGCCATTCGCGCGAATTCAAACTGACATGTCGCAGTCACACTCATTCCAATCTGTCGTCATGCAGCTGGAGAAATTCTGGGCCGACTATGGCTGCCTGATCTGGCAGCCGTACAACGAAAAGGTCGGCGCGGGCACGATGAACCCGGCGACCACCCTGCGCGTACTGGGCCCCGAACCGTGGAACGTGGCCTATGTGGAACCCTCCATCCGGCCGGACGATGGCCGTTACGGCGAAAATCCCAACCGGATGCAGCAGCACCACCAGTATCAGGTCATCTTGAAACCGGACCCCGGCGATCCGCAGGAAGTTTATCTCGCATCGCTCGAAGCCATCGGCATTGATCCACGCGAACACGATCTGCGTTTTGTCGAAGACAACTGGGAGTCGCCGGCTATCGGGGCCTGGGGGCTGGGCTGGGAGGTCTGGCTCGACGGGCAGGAGATCACGCAATTCACCTATTTTCAACAGGCGGGCGGGTTACAGCTCGACCCGGTCTCCGTCGAGATCACGTATGGACTTGACCGCATCCTGATCGCGTTGCAGCGCATTCAGGGCTTCACGGAAATCAAGTGGAATGACGAGATCACAGCGGGTGATGTAAACCTGCAGCTCGAACAGGAATACAGCCGCTATTATTTCGAGACCGCCGATGTCGAACGCCTGCGCACGCTGTATAACCTGTACGAGGCCGAGGCCGAGGCGGCGCTGCAGGGTGGGTTGGTGCTGCCGGCCTATGATTACGTGCTCAAATGCTCGCACACGTTCAACATACTGGACACGCGCGGCGCGATCGGGGTGACGGAACGCGCCGGGTATTTCAAGCGCATGCGCGGGCTTTCGCGGCAGGTCGCCGAAACCTATGTGGCGCAGCGCCAGCGCCTGGAATTCCCGCTGCTTGAGGCGAGCAGCGAAACGGAATCGGCGGCGACGGTCGCGGTGGAGGCGCTCCCCGCACCGGCGGCAGACGCCGCCTACCTGCTTGAGATCGGCGTCGAGGAACTGCCGGCGGCCGACCTCGACACGCTCATGGAACAGATACGTGAAAAGACGCCCGCCCTGCTGGCAGCGTACCGGCTGCCGCATGGCGACATCCGCGTGTACGGCACGCCGCGCCGCCTGGCCGTGCTGGTGGACGCCATTCCACCTCAGCAGCCCGATTCTGAAGAACTGGTGCGTGGCCCGGCGGTAAAGGTCGCGTTCGACTCGGACGGCGAGCCTACGAAGGCAGCCTTGGGCTTTGCGCGCGGAAAAGGCGTACCGGTACAAGACCTCGAGCGGCGCGAGATGGACGGCGGTGAGTACGCGGTCGCCAGCGTGCGCGTGGAG